>JAIBBA010000015.1 GCA_019694895.1 Chitinophagales bacterium | reverse complement strand
CTCAGCGCGATATGTTACTGCTGATCCCATTCCCCAGCGCAGTAAAGGCTTGTGCCGCTGTTGCAGAAATTTTTAAGGCTGGAATTACCCCTAGCGCAATGGAATTCATGGAGAAGGATGCCATTCTTTATGTGCTGAAACACAATCCCGACCTGCATCTCGACCTTCCTGAAGGCATTGAGGCACATTTGCTGGTTGAGGTGGATGGCAATAACCCGGAGCTGTTAATGAGCGAAATCGAAGCAATAAGCGGCATCGTAGAGCAATTTGAGTGTGGTGAGGTGCTGTTTGCCGAATCTGAACGCGAAAAGCAGGACCTCTGGCGTATCAGAAGAAAGGTGGGTGAGGCCGTGAAGCAACATTCTGTTTATAAAGAAGAGGATACCGTGGTGCCTCGCGCTGAACTACCTCAATTGCTGGCCGGGGTCAAGGAAATTGGTGCAAAATATGGGTTCCAATCTGTTTGCTATGGTCATGCCGGTGATGGAAATCTTCACGTGAATATTTTAAAGGGCAATATGACGGACGCCATGTGGGACAACACTTTGAGTATTGCAATTACAGAAATATTTCAATTAGTAAAGCAACTTGGCGGCACTATAAGCGGCGAACATGGAATCGGCCTGGTTCAAAAACCTTATATGAACATTGTATTCGATGAAGTTCACCTCAACCTGTTCCGCAAGCTCAGAAAGGTGTTCGATCCTAATGGCATTTTAAACCCTGGTAAGGTTGTTGATTGACAAGTCGTCAAATAATTATTGAAATTTCTGCGAAAAAGTCTGTTTTTTGTCATAATTTTTACACAACTTTATCCCTGTGAATCCGTTTTATGTGAAAAGCGGATTACATGCAGCACACACAAGCAGAGCTAGCGAGAGCACACACAGCGACTAACCTGTTTACTGCATGACAAGGGGGAAAGACATCCTGATTTCTATTTTATGCATGGTGTGCATAGGAACCACTATGCGTGCACAGGAATTTAACGGTCTGCGCACCGATAATTATGCCGGGTCTTACGGTATGCTTTTAAACCCCGCGATGCCGATTACCGGCAAAATTCCATGGGATGTAAATTTTGTTGCATTTGGTGTCAACGAAGACAATAATTATATCAAAATCAGTGACCCGGTTTTTAAATATGTCACTACCTCTGATTCTATTTTAGATGTTGAATATTATAATCCGACCCAAATTCGCGGCCATGGAAATGTTTTATTGCAATTGCCTTCTGCATTTATAAAGGTGGATGATTATGCCTTTGGGATGTTTACCAACGCTCGAAGTGCAGGCTATTTTCTGAGCGATAAAGAACCCGGCGGGGTTATTGGCTTAAATGACCTCCCACTGTATACTGACCTGAATATGCCCGCATTTAATGCAGGAATTTTGGTCTGGAGTGAGATTGGTCTGAACGCTGAAATGACTTTGGAATCGAATTCGCTATTCTCTTTGCATATAGGCGCCAATATTAAATACCTCATGGGGCTTGAAGCGCTGGCATTTGAAAATAACGAACTCTTCACCTTTGTGAAAGATACCGTTAATTTCACCATGACAAATTTTAATACTGATTTTGATTATACCAGAAATTTAGGCTCCAATCTTTTATACGATCCTTCAAATTATGCATTAAATGGCAGCGGATTCGGAATTGACCTCGGAGCATATTATGTCATTCATAAAAAATCGAAATTTAAATACTCCAAAAAACTCGATTATACCTGGAAATTCGGAGCTGCTTTGCTCGATTTCGGGGCGATTAAATTTCAATCAAATTCAGGTAGTTATCACCTCGAAGAAGATCAACTATTCTCAGTTGCAACACTGGTGCTCGATTCTATTGATGACATAGATGAGTTTAATCGCACCGGTTCGAAAACATTATATGATAATGTGGATGCTTCTAAAGATGCAAGCAAATTTGCTATGTATCTGCCGGCATCATTTTTACTTACAGTTGATAAACCACTGCGCAACGATTTTTATGTGCAGGCCATGATCATGCGCCGTATTCCCAGATTCAGCACAAACCTGATTGCCAGATCGAATGTATTCGGATTGACACCAAGATATGAAAGACGAAAATTCGGATTCTTCCTGCCCATGCAATTATATGAAGATCGCGAATTTAGAATAGGAACCGCAGTGCGATGGCACTTTGTCACTGTTGGATCTGATAATCTGCGCACTTGGTTTACACCAAAAGAATATAGCTCCATCGATTTTTATGTTGGCGTAAAACTCACACCGTATTGGCTGGTTACGCAAAGTAAAAAGAAATATCTCGAGTGCTTGAAGAATTGAAATCGCCTGATTAGTCTTGTAATCCTTCCACAACAATTACAAATTCACCTTTAGGCTCTTTCTCTGAAAAATGTTTTATTAATTCGCTGAGCAAACCGCGTTGTGTTTCTTCGAATTTTTTTGAAAGTTCTCTGCTTACAGAAGCACGCCTGTCGCCAAGATGTTGTAATAGTTGTTCCAGCAATTTTACAACACGCTGCGGCGCCTCATATAAAATCATGGTGCGCTGCTCTGCTGCTAAGGAACGCAATTTTGTTTCCCGACCTTTTTTCTGTGGCAGGAATCCGATAAATACAAATTCATGCATCGGTAATCCTGCATTCACCAAAGCCGGAACAAACGCGGTCGCTCCGGGTAAAGTTTCAACCGGTAATGCATGATCTAAGCAGGTGCGTATAATTAAATATCCCGGATCCGAAATTGCCGGTGTGCCCGCATCAGAAATTAGCGCAATTTGCTTTCCTTCGGCGATCTCTTGCGCCAATTGTTGCACCTGCGCATGCTCATTGAACTTGTGATGCGAAATGGCTTTTGTCGTTATTCCGTAATGACGAAGTAATACAGATGATGTGCGCGTGTCCTCTGCTAATATCAGATCCGCTTCTTTAAGTATACGAATTGCGCGAAAGGTAATGTCTTCCAAATTCCCAATGGGAGTCGGCACAATATATAGCTTACCTTTCATTGCAGATATATATCATATCACCCTTCAGATATCGAAATTTCATAGCTCTCCATGATAGGATTCGCTAACAACTTTTTGCAGGCTTCTTCAGCAATGCGTTTCGCTTCTGAAGCAGAAGATGCCTCTATATGCAATTGAATACGTTTGCCGATGCGCACATCTTTAATTGCCGTTAATGATAAATTATTCATGCTGCCCGCAACAGCTTTGCCTTTTGGATCAAGTAATTCTTTCAAAGGCATTACGTTGATCTCTGCTTTATATGCCATTTTCTGTAATATTTTTAGTGATGGAAAGTATAACGTATGCAAATATGATCATCGGGATCACTGCAAAAAGAATATGAAATATCACAAGCCCGAAAAATAAAATAATCGCTGCAATCAATAGTAGTCCAAAAACCCACTGATTATCCTGTAACTTAAAATTTTTAACCTTCAGGCTCAACATCGGAATGTCACTCACCATGAGATAACTTAACAATACGATTGTGCCTAATAACACCCAGTGATTTGTTAGCGTTGCTGTCATGCCCATTTCATTGCGCAACAGGATCAATGGCAACGATACCACAACCATGGCCATAGCAGGAGAGGGGAGGCCTCTGAATTCTGTAGTTTGCCTGCTGTCGATATTGAATTTTGCCAATCGCAATGCGGCAAATAGTGTTACTGAAAACCCCGCAGCGTAATATAAAATGGGATATTCAAACGAATTGTAATGTGCATAATATGCTCTTGCCAATAATTCATACATGACCAATCCGGGCACTAATCCAAAGGTGACCATATCAGCAAGAGAATCAAGTTGTTTTCCTAGTTCAGATTGCACTTTTAACATGCGTGCGACAAAGCCATCAAAAAAATCAACAACGCCTGCCAGCATCACGCAATAACAAGTAAGATGTATCAACCCCATGTCTATGAGCATATCGTCTTGTTTGCTCATGATCACCATATGATCATTGTATAAATACACCACCCCCATACAACCTAAAAACAGGTTGAACAGTGTCATCAAATTTGGAAGATTTTGTATTAATCGCATATGATGTGTGATGTAAACAATGAAGGTTGATTGATTATTTGTATATGGTAATAATTATGGGCGATTAATTATTTACTGTTCATGATAGTTTCAATCTCTTCAACTTCAGATGGTGTGTCTTTCATGAAGTCATATTTACTGCCATCAGGCATTAACATAATGTCATTTTCTATGCGGATGCCAATACCTTCTTCGCGAATATAAATTCCCGGTTCACATGTCAATACTGCTCCTGCCGGAATTGGTTGATAGTGATCGCCGATGTCATGCACATCTAAACCAAGAAAATGTCCGGTGCCATGCATAAAGTACTTTTTGAAGGCCGGCCATTCCGGATTTTGATCTGCAATATCCTGTTTGCTTATTAACCCCAATCCCAACAATTCGGATTCCATCACCTTGCCAACCTCTGCATTGAAATCTTTTAATATCATGCCGATATGCATCATATCAATCGCTTTTTTCTGCACCCGCAATACGGCATTGTATACGTCCTTTTGTCGTTGTGTAAATTTTCCGGAAACAGGAATGGTGCGCGTCAGATCCGCACAATAATTTGCATATTCAACACCAAAATCCATTAACAGTAAATCACCATCATTACAACGTAAATTGTTGTCTACATAGTGTAATACACAAGCACTTGGTCCGCTGGCAATGATACTTCCGTATGCGGGTCTGGTGCCTCTATTGCGCAAAAATTCGTGTTGTATCTCTGCTTCAATCTCAAACTCCATCACACCCGGCTTTACGAAATTCAATACGCGACGATAAGCTTTATTGGTAATGTCGCATGCTATCTGCATTAAATCGCGCTCCCAAATACTTTTAACCGTGCGCAATTTTGCCATGATAGGCGCACTGCGTTCATATTTATGCATTGGAAAACGCAATTTCGTTTCTTCAATAAATCGCGCATCGCGTGTTGGCACTTTAATCGATGCACGATCATTTTCATTTGTGTTTAAATACACATGCTCGGCATGATTCATCAGCATAGGAAAAACGGTATTGAAATCCTCAACCCAATGAATGGTTTCTATCCCACTTGCTGCGCGTGCCTCTGCTTCGGTGTATTTATGACCTTCCCATATGGCAATATGCTCGTTGGTCTTTTTGAGAAATAATGCTTCTCGGTATTTTGGATTCGGACTGTCGGGATAAATCAATAATATCGTTTCCTCCTGATCAATGCCACTTAAGTAAAAAATATCGGAATTTTGTTTCCAGGGATGTGTTTGATCAGCATTGAACGGCATCTCATCATTGCTGTTGAAAATGGCAATGCTGTTTGGCTTTAAATGTGAGGTATATTGCTTGCGGTTCTGAACGAAAAGCTGACTATCAATTGGTAAGTACTTCATGTTGGTGTCTATTACAGGCTTAAAGGTAGAAAAAAATGCCCACCATGCCCGTGACCCCTTGCCTGAGCCTAGTGTCAACCTCGTCATATTCAAGGCTTTGTATCCTGAAAGTTAAATATTCCTCTAATGCCTTCCAGAACTGCAAAAATTGAGCAGGAAGTCGTAGTTTTATAAACCTGTGTTTTGAATAAACACGGGTACGACATTATATAAATTCATCATTAAAACCGGTTTACATGAAGCTCCTCAAATGCTTACTTCCCTTATCCCTCCTTTTTCTGATCACGCAGAGTTGCCAGAAGACCGATCAACTGATCCCGGATGCGGCCATTGAAACATCAAATGATGCCTTCCGATTGATGACTCCCGCATATTACCGCGAATCTGAAAATGGCAGTTCAATTCAAGTCAGGTTTTTTGAATCGCCACGCATTTTCGATTTGCCTAAAAACAGCGCTGAATACGCAAATATTAAATCACTCATCGATATCAGTCGCGACGCCAAACAGCCTATGCGCGTTTATTTTGGTGATATCACTATGCCTTATATCAGCATCACAGGTGCCCAAAAAGCAACTGCCGAAGAAATTAGATTAAATGAACAGAAATTTGTCATCACCCCCGATAATGCTAAACTCAAGAAAGTGTTGCCGGGCATGGCTGTGATGAACGGGATATTTGACTATTGTGCAGCACAGGGCTGTACAACTGGAACAGCAACTATCGACTATTGCATTCCCTTTCAGTATGTAGTTGACGGATGTTATGCGCGCGCTCATAAAATGCGCCAGATCATGAATGAAGAATATAATTATGAACCACAGAAAGTTTTCAGCTATGAAGGTCCATCAGGCTCTCTTGCAGTAGATGCGGGCGATTGCTGTGTATACTGGTGGTACCATGTGGCGCCGCTTGTTACTGTAAAAACGGCTACCGGAACTGCGCAATACGTAATAGATCCAAGTATGTTCGATGAGCCTGTAAGCATTGCTACGTGGACGGCTGCACAAGAGAATTTGGGTTGCACACCCTTCGCCGACTTCGGATATACCGAGATCACAGCAGGAAAAATTTATGCACCGGGAGGTTCAACAGATAACTCATATATCAGCACAAACTGGACGCTGCAGTTTTATGCTGATCTGGTTACCTGCCCGTAAGTTCAGCTATTGCTATAAACAAAAAGCGACCTCATTTGAAGTCGCTTTTTTTATGATTAACCCCCTGTTAATATTAAAATAGCATTGTTGCACGCAAGCCTATCTGCTGCGGGAAATAACGTGAGTCGTTTTCTGGATTGTTTGTGTTCACTACCATGTTTTTAATACCATTCTGGAAAAAGCCGGTAAATACTAATGTTTTATCATTGTCAAGTCCAAATTCGGCACCCGCGCCCATGCTTAAACTGGTATTCGACCCTTCATAGTCAAAGCTGCTGCCACCGTTTTTGCCATCGTTTACCGTGATTTTCTCTGTCAGCGTGAATCCGAGTGTTAGTCCATATTGAGCAAATAAAACTGCTTTTCCCAATTCATCTGACCTCAAACGTAATAATATAGGTAAGTCTAATGTTGTAATACTGTAATCCCAGGCCTTTCCATTTGATGCCAAGCCCTCCGGATTGTCTTTAAATGCACCCGGTGCACTGGTAAAGTTCAATCCCGATTGCAAGGCAAACCGTTCAGCATCACCTAAGGTGAGGTCTATTGTTCCACCAACCTGAAAGCCTACTTTCATGCCATCAGGTACGTAGTTATCGCCTTCTACTAACCAAAAAGAAACAGTTGGAGCCACATTGGCGCCGTAGCGAAATTGTTGAGCACTTGCCGCAACAGCTAAAGAACAGAATATAATCGTGAGTATTTTTTTCATTGTTATTCGTATAGAATGTTGAGAATGCCTGTTTAATTAAAATAGTCCCGCAATGCGAATACCGGTCTGATTGAGCAGGATATCGGAACCTACATTATTGTCTTCATACACATTCATGATTCCCTTCTGATAAAAGAATCCGATAATGATAGAAGCACCTTCTGCAACTTCCACTTCAGCTCCTAAGCCAAACTGAAGACCTGCATTCTTATCAAGATAATTTATACCGTTAGCATTGTCCTTTTCCAAATAATCAATATCGGAGTCGAGTGTAAGCCCGTTCAGAGTATAATCACCAACAGCTCTCAGGCATTTACCATAAGTGGCTCCACCTTCTCCATAGATTGTGAAGCTGCCAAACTGGGGTGTCCTGAGCTTCAATGTAAGAGGGATTTCTAAATATCGAGCTCTCACTGCCCATTCTTTATCGTCGCCTGCACCATTGTTGTCGGTTGATGTCATGCCGCTCTGCGAGTAGTTCAGATTCAAGCCAAGGGAAACACCAATGATGTCGCCTTTAACAAAGGTTTGATCTAATAATAAGCCGTATTGAAATCCGGAAAAGGAAACCGCCGGATCGTACATATCTGCGGGCAGAACGAGTTTATTGCTGCCGGGAGCAATGCTGAAGCCGTAGCGGAATTGCTGAGCCCGGCTTGAAAAAGCTACGAGCATCAGGAGGAGAAAGGTGAATTTACGCATGTCTGAATTTGAAATTTCTACAAGTGGCAAAAATATATGCTGGTTCAGCAATTCTCAGGTATTTTGATGGCATTCATGTCATTAAATTGAAAGAAATTTGCAAACATGGTTGTTGATAATATTGAGTTACAGATCATTTTTAGTTAAAATATAGATGATTTGTTATGTCACAAACGATAAAAAACAGACAGTATTTTAGTTTTTCAGCTGTTTTCTGTTCTTCCAAAGGAAAGGGTAATTTGATGGGTTTGCGGCTCTTTTCATAGCCAAACCGTAGGTGTTTTGGTTGAGATCTGGCAGGGGTACGGCCTTTACAGGAGGAAAAGCGGCAATTTATTTGGATTTCTGTGTACAACCTCATATCTTTGCAGCCCGTTTATTCGGAAATGACTAAATGGGACGAAAAACCGGCCGCAGGTTGATTATGGGAGTGAACCCCGATATCGTTCGCAAATGGCTTACCTGCACTCTCTCCTACAAATTTTGGGGGTTTGTGCACATACCTTTGTGAATATCCTCACCCCTTCTTATCTTTGCAGCCCCAAATTTTTTAAAACGAAAAGGGTAATTAACGAATGCCTACTATTCAACAGTTAGTCCGTAAAGGAAGGGACGTAATGAAAGCGCCCAGCAAAAGTCGTGCACTGGATGCCTGTCCGCAAAAACGCGGTGTTTGCACCAGGGTATATACTACCACCCCTAAGAAGCCTAACTCAGCGCTTCGCAAGGTGGCAAAAGTGCGTTTGACCAATCAGACTGAGATCATCGCCTACATTCCGGGTGAAGGACACAACCTGCAGGAACACTCTATCGTGCTTATTCGCGGTGGTAGGGTGAAAGACCTTCCGGGTGTGCGCTACCATATTGTACGTGGTGCTCTCGATACTGCCGGTGTAAACAACCGCAAGAAAAGCCGCTCTAAATACGGCACTAAACGTCCTAAAGCAGGTGCTGCTCCAGCCGGTAAAAAGTAATTAAGTAACAGACAGTAGTCCATTATAAACAATGAGAAAGCTTAAACCTAAGAAAAGGATACTCCCTGCCGACCCGCAGTTCAACGATGCGACAGTAACACGCTTCGTGAATATGATGATGTGGCAAGGTAAAAAAAGTACTGCCTATACCTGTTTCTATGATGCATTGGCATTGGTAGAAAAACAAACCGGCGAAAGCGGTTATGAGGTTTGGAAAAAAGCATTGAGCAATGTAACTCCGGGTGTTGAAGTGAAAAGCCGCCGTATCGGTGGTGCTAACTTCCAGATTCCTACAGAGATCCGCCCCGATCGTAAAGTGTCACTCTCTATGAAGTGGCTCATTATGTTCAGCCGCAAACGCAGCGGTCGCTCAATGGCAGAGAAACTGGCAGCGGAAATCGTTGCCGCTTCTAAAGGAGAAGGTGCTACAGTGAAAAAGAAAGAAGACGTACACAAGATGGCCGAGGCAAACAAAGCTTTCGCCCACTTTAAATCGTAATCAAGTCAAGGAATAATTATGGCAAGGGATTTAAAATATACCAGGAACATCGGGATCGCAGCCCACATCGACGCAGGTAAAACTACAACTACCGAGCGTATCCTCTTCTATACCGGTATGACACATAAGATCGGTGAGGTTCACGATGGTGCAGCTACCATGGACTGGATGGAGCAAGAGAAAGAACGTGGTATTACCATTACTTCCGCTGCTACCACTACAGCCTGGAAATACAATAAAGAAGAATATAAAGTAAATATCATCGATACTCCCGGACACGTTGACTTTACCGTTGAGGTAGAGCGCTCACTCCGCGTACTCGATGGTGTTGTGGCGTTGTTTTGTGCAGTAGGCGGTGTTGAACCACAGTCTGAAACTGTATGGCGCCAAGCAAACCGCTACCGCGTTCCACGTATCGGTTTCGTAAATAAAATGGACCGCTCCGGTGCCGATTTCCTCGACGTTGTTCGTCAAGTGAAAGAAGTGCTCGGCGCTAATCCTGTGCCACTGGTTCTCCCTATCGGTGCAGAAGAAACTTTCCGTGGTGTGGTTGACCTGATCGCTAACCGCGCTATCATTTGGGATGAGGAAACGCAAGGTATGACTTACAAAGAAGTGCCTATTCCGGATGATATGAAAGACGAAGTGATCGAATATCGCGGCAAACTCGTTGAAGCTGTTGCAGAATACGATGACGCATTACTCGAAAAATTCTTCGACAATCCTGATACTATTACTGAAGCTGAATTGATCGAAGCTATCCGTAAAGCAACCATTGATATCGCTATCATTCCAATGCTCTGCGGTTCTTCATTCAAAAATAAAGGCGTGCAATTCATGCTCGACGCAGTATGTCGTTACCTCCCTTCACCACTCGATATCGATGCTGTGAAAGGAACTAACCCTGATACTGAAGAGGAATTACTCCGCCGCCCTGATGCTAAAGAACCATTTACAGCTTTGGCGTTCAAGATCATGACCGATCCATTTGTTGGTCGTCTTGCATTCTTCCGCGTGTATAGCGGTCGCCTCGATGCAGGTTCTTATGTACTTAACGTGCGCACCGGCAAAAAAGAACGTATCAGCCGTATTCTTCAAATGCATGCCAATAAGCAAAATCCGATCGACTTTATCGAAGCCGGTGATATCGGAGCTGCTGTTGGTTTTAAAGATATCCGTACAGGTGATACCCTTTGCGATGAGGATCATCCGATCGCACTGGAAAGTATCAAATTCCCTGATCCGGTTATCGGTCTCGCTATCGAGCCTAAAACAACTGCCGACGCCGATAAACTCGGTATGGCTCTTGCTAAATTGGCAGAAGAAGACCCAACATTCAAAGTGTTCTTCGATGATGAAACCGGACAAACAGTTGTTCGCGGTATGGGTGAGTTACACCTCGAGATTATCGTTGACCGTTTGAAACGTGAATTTAAACTCGAAGTAAACCAAGGTGCTCCTGAGGTTGCTTATAAAGAAGCATTTACCAAAGTACATAAACATCGCGAAACGTATAAGAAACAAACCGGTGGCCGTGGTAAATTCGCTGATATCCAGTTTGAAATCGGCCCTGCTGATGAAGGTGTTATCGGTTTGCAGTTTGTAAACGACATCTTCGGAGGATCTATTCCACGCGAATTTGTGCCTGCAGTTGAAAAAGGTTTCAAAGAAGCTATGAGCACAGGGGTATTGGCCGGTTATAATGTCGACAGCATGAAAGTGCGCCTGTTCGATGGTTCATTCCACGCAGTTGACTCTGACCAGTTCTCATTCGAGATGTGTGCGCGTATGGCATTCCGCGAAGCAGGTCGTCAGGCCGGTCCGCAATTGCTTGAGCCTATCATGAAACTCGAAGTGATCACACCTGAAGATCATATGGGTGATGTTATCGGTGACCTTAACCGTCGCCGCGGTATGATCGAAGGATTCGATAACAAAAACAATGCTACCGTGATCAAAGCTAAAGTGCCACTGAGCGAAATGTTCGGATACGTAACACAATTGCGTACCATCACTTCAGGACGTGCAACTTCGATCCTCGAATTCTCACACTTCGCACAGGCACCAAACAATATTGCCGAAGAAGTGATCGCGAAATCGAAAGGTAAAGTATCAGTAGATAATTAAACAGAAAAGAAATCAGTAGTATGACCTATAAGATCAGAATGAAGCTGAAGTCGTTTGACCACACATTAGTGGACAAAACAGCTGAGAAGATCGTAAAGACCGTTCGCAATACCGGTGCCGTGGTAACGGGTCCTATTCCGCTGCCAACGCAAAAGAAAATCTATACCGTTTTGCGTTCGCCACACGTGAACAAGAAATCTCGCGAGCAATTCCAGTTATGCACCTACAAGCGTTTGCTCGATATCTACAGTGCTACCAACAAAACTGTTGACGCATTGCAGAAATTAGAATTACCAAGTGGTGTAGAAGTTGAAATCAAAATCTAACCTCATCAGATCATGAAAGGAATAATTGGCAAAAAAGTCGGCATGACCCACTATTTCGGTGAGGATGGTAAAATGATTACCTGCACCGTTGTTGAAGCCGGTCCATGTGTGGTACTTCAGAAAAAAACTGACGACACTGACGGATACAACGCTATTCAAGTAGGCTTCGGCGAAAAGAAAGAGAAGAACGTAAGTGCCGGAATGAAAGGACATTTCAAAAAGGCAAATGCACAAGCTTCAACTAAAATTCGTGAGTTCCGCAATTTCACCGAAGACAAAAATGTTGGTGATACCATTACGGTAGATATTTTTGAAGAAGGTGAAACAGTGCACGTTGTTGGTACTTCAAAAGGTAAAGGTTTCCAGGGTGTTGTAAAACGTCACAACTTCAATGGAGTTGGTATGCGTACACACGGTCAGCACGATCGTCACCGCGCTCCGGGTTCTATCGGTTCATCATCATTCCCGTCACGCGTATTTAAAGGTATGCGCATGGCCGGACGCATGGGTAACGATACCGTGAAAATGCGCAACATCAAAGTAGCAAAAATCATTTCTGATAAAAACCTCATCCTGCTCAATGGATCAGTACCGGGAAGCAAGGGGTCGTATGTAATAATCGAGAAATAAAATGAAAATCGACATCGTAAAAATATCCGGCGAAAAAACCGGCAGGCAGGTAGAGCTTAACGACGCCATTTTCGGTATCGAGCCTAACGATCATGCGATTTACCTGAGCGTAAAGCAGTACCTCGCTAATCAGCGCCAGGGAACGCACAAGGCAAAGGAAAGAAGCGAAGTAGCGGGTTCTACACGTAAATTGCACCGTCAGAAAGGAACAGGTGGATCACGTAAAGGTGATATCAAAAACCCTATCTTCCGCACAGGTGGTACTATTTTCGGTCCACGTCCCCGCAATTATAGCTTCAAGCTGAATCGCAAGGTGAAAGAATTGGCTCGTCGCTCAGCATTAGCATATAAAGCACAACAAAATGGTATCGTGGTGGTTGAAGACTTCAACTTCGATGCGCCAAAAACCAAAATGTTTGCAGGTATCATGAAAAGCCTCGGCATCAGCGATAAAAAATCATTGGTAGTTGCCGGCGAAAATGAAAACGTGATGCTTTCAATGCGCAACCTTCCAAAGGTGAGCAGCACACGCGCAGAAGACCTGAGCACTTATAGCGTAATGAACGCTCAGTGCCTCGTGTTGACAGAAAGCGCTGTGAAACAGATCAATCAATCGGCAGAATAACAATTAATTGAGATAATAAGATGGCAAAGCGAATCTTAATAAAACCCCTCATCACTGAGAAAACAACCAAGCTCAACGAAGAGCATGGTGCGTATGGCTTTGTTGTGGGATTAGATGCCAACAAAATCGAGATCAAGAAGGCTGTAGAGAAACACTACGGCGTGAAGGTTGAGAGCGTAAGAACTGTTATGGATCCGGGTAAATTCGGATGGAACAGAACACCGTTCGGCATCAGTCAGGGAACCAAAGGACGTATGAAAAAAGCATACGTTACTTTGAAAAAAGGAGAAACTATTGATTTTTTCAGCACAATCTAATCTGAAAGATGGCATTAAAGAAATATAATCCGGTAACACCAGGTACCCGCTTCAGAATAGGAAACGCCTATTCAGAAGTGACCACGGATACACCAGAGAAAAGCTTATTGGCTCCGCACAAAAAGTCCGGCGGTCGTAACAGCTCAGGTCACCTTACCATGCGCTATATCGGCGGTGGTCACAAACGCAAATTCCGTGTAATCGACTTCAAACGCGATAAGCATGAGATAAATGCAGTTGTGAAAACTGTAGAATACGATCCAAACCGTACTGCGTTCATCGCATTGCTTGTATATGCTGATGGTGAGAAGCGTTATATCCTCGCACCAAATGGTATCCAGGTAGGCCAAACAGTACAGTCAGGCCTGAATGCTGCTCCTGAATTGGGAAATGCATTGATGCTCCGCAATATTCCTCTGGGTACTATCATCCACAACATCGAACTCTATCCGGGTCGTGGTGGTATGATCGCTCGCAGTGCAGGAAGCTGGGCACAGTTGTCGGCAAAAGAAGGTAAATATGTTATCATCCGTATGCCTTCAGGCGAAACACGTATGATTCTTGATACCTGCTTTGCAACTGTTGGAACGGTATCTAATCCTGACCACAACTTACAGCAACTCGGTAAAGCCGGTCGCAAACGTTGGCTCGGTCGTCGCCCACGCAACCGCGGTGTGGCCATGAACCCAGTCGATCACCCAATGGGTGGTGGTGAAGGACGTTCTTCAGGAGGTCACCCACGTTCACGCAACGGTCAGATCGCAAAAGGTCTGAAGACACGCCAACCGAAGAAGACAACATCTAAGTTCATTATTAGCAGACGTAAAAAATAATTCTATAAGTAATGGCACGTTCGATTAAAAAAGGACCATACGTAGATCATAACCTGGCCGGTAAAGTGGCACAGATGAATGAATCAGGCAAACGCACTGTGATGAAAACATGGTCGCGCCGTTCTACCATCCTGCCGGAAATGGTTGGCCATACTTTCGCAGTACACAATGGAAATAAATTCATTCCTGTGTATGTGACAGAAAACATGGTAGGCCACAAATTGGGTGAATTTTCACCAACTCGCAACTTTAAAAGTCACGCTGGAAACAGATAATTATTATGGAAGCAGTAGCAAAACTCATCAACAACCCAAGAACGAACAACAACTCAGGTTCGCCGCGTAAGGCTCGCTATGTTGTTGACATGATCAGGGGCCTCGATATCGATAAGGCATTGAGCGTGTTGAAATATACAAACCGTCGCAATGTAACTGCAGTGGAACAAACACTGCGCAGTGCCATTAAGAACTGGGAAAGCAAATACGAAATGGATGCTGCCGACAGCAATTTGTATGTGAAAGAAGCATTTGTAGATGGTGGAAAAACCATGCGTCGCTTCCTTCCTGCACCACATGGTCGTGCTTACCGTATGCGCAAGCGTACTAACCACCTCACAATTGTGGTAGCATCTCGAAATGCAAACAATCAAGAAAAAAACGCATAACAATATAACTGATTCGAATGGGACAAAAGTGTAACCCGATAGGCAACAGGTTAGGTATCATCCGCGGATGGGACAGCAACTGGTATGGCGGCAAAACAATGGCCGAGAAACTGGTTGAGGATGAAAAAATCCGTCAGTACCTGAATGCCCGTATCTCGAAAGGTGGTATCAGCCGCATCGTAATTGAGCGCACGCTGAATCGTATCACCGTAACAATTCATACCTCACGCCCCGGTATCATTATCGGTAAAGGTGGTGGTGAAGTAGATAAGCTGAAAGAAGAGCTGAAAAAAATCACAGAAAAGGAAGTACAGATCAATATTATTGAGATCCGTCGCCCTGAACTGGATGCCAACATCGTTGGCGAAACAATCGCACGCCAGCTTGAAGCAAGGATCAATTTCCGTCGTGCCATTAAAATGGCTGTTGCTTCAACCATGCGCATGGGTGCCGAAGGAGTGAAGATTCGCGTGAGCGGTCGCCTCAACGGTGCTGAGATGGCAAGAACTGAAGAATACAAGCAAGGACGTGTGCCGCTGCACACCTTCCGTGCCGATATCGATTACTCATGGAAAGAAGCTCATACCGTATACGGAAAAATCGGTGTGCGCGTGTGGATCTGTAAAGGTGAAGTACTGGGTAAACGCGACCTGTCGCCAAACGTAGGTATGTCGCAAGAAAAAGAACGCAGCAAACAAGGAAGAAGAAGACCGAATAAACGATAAAATAGAACGCAATCATGTTAGCGCCTAAAAAAGTAAAACATCGTAAGACATTCAAGGGTAAGATGAAGGGTGATGCCAAAAAAGGCTCCCAACTTTCCACTGGATCCTTCGGGCTGAAGACACTGGAATCAGGTTGGATTACCGACCGTCAGATAGAAGCAGCAAGGGTGGCTTTGACCCGTCACTTGAAACGTGAAGGTCAGGTTTGGATCAACATCTTTCCCGATAAGCCTATCACTAAGAAACCTGCAGAGGTTCGTATGGGTAAGGGTAAAGGTAACCCCGAATTGTGGGTGGCTGTTGTAAAGCCGGGCAGAATTATGTTCGAGGCAGAAGGTGTGCCACTGGATACTGCACGTGAAGCAATGCGTCTTGCAGCAGGGAAATTACCGGTTAAAACAAAATTTGTAGTTCGCAGAGACTACGTAGCATAATTAAAAAAATAGCAATGGCTAAGTTAAAACGAGAAGATTTGAATCAGCTCAGCAATGAGGACCTGCAACAACGCTTGCATGATGATTCACAGCACCTCACAAAGTTGCAATTCACACATGCAGTGAACCCAATCGACAACCCGTCGCAGTTGCGTTCAATCCGCAGAGAGATTGCAAGAATTAAAACTGAGATACGCAAACGAGAAATTGCTAGCGCCAAATAAAATAAATAGGCATGGAACAAAGTACCAGAAAGTTAAGAAGGACCATTATCGGTGTGGTGACCAGCGACAAAATGGATAAATCCATTACAGTTACTGTGGAACGTAAAGTGATGCACCCGAAATACGGTAAGTTCCTGAAGAAATCAAAAAAATACCATGCGCATGATGAAGCAAATGATGCTAAATCAGGCGACCTGGTGAAAATCATGGAAACCCGTCCGCTGAGTAAGCTCAAAAGATGGAGATTAGTTGACATTGTAGAAAGAGCTAAATAACATGATCCAGCAAGAAACAAGATTAAAAGTAGCTGACAACAGCGGAGCACGTGAAGTATTGTGTATCCGTGTTTTGGGAAGCACGCGCAGGAGATATGCATCGCTCGGCGACAAGATCATCGTAACGGTGAAAGATGCACTGCCGGGTGGCGGTATCAAAAAAGGTACTGTTTCAACTGCAGTAGTAGTACGCACACATAAAGAAGTGCGTCGCAAAGACGGAAGTTATATCCGTTTCGACGACAATGCATGTGTGTTGCTGAATGCATCAGACGAACCGCGCGGAACACGCATCTTCGGACCCGTAGCCCGCGAATTAAGGGATAAACAATTTATGAAAATCGTTTCACTGGCACCTGAGGTGTTATAACTATGAAAGAAACAAATTACAGCAATCGCTTCCAGCCAAAGTATCATGTGAAAAAGAATGATACCGTAGTGGTGATCGCCGGTGCCGATAAAGGCAAAAAAGGCCGTGTGATAGAAGTTGACTACGCTAAAAATCGCGTAATGGTAGAAGGCGTGAACATCGTGTCTAAACACACACGTCCTACTCAACAATATCCTAATGGTGGTATCATCAAAAAGGAAGCACCAATTCACATTAGTAATGTGATGCCCGTAGATCCTAAATCCGGAAAAGGCACCCGCGTTGGCCGTAAAGAGGAAAACGGAAAATCAGTAAGATATTCTAAAAAATCAGGAGAAATCATTAAGTAATGGAAACTAAGAGCCCGCGTCTTAAAAAGCAATACCATGAAACGGTGGTGAAGGACTTACAGGAGAAATTCCAGTATAAAAGTTCTATGCAAGTACCTAAACTGTTGAAGATCGCAATCAACCAAGGTTTAGGCGCTGCTACCCAAGATAAAAAAGTGGTAGACGTAGCACTCGACGAATTGACGCGTATTACCGGTCAGCACGCCGTGTCGACAATTTCTAAAAAGGCGATCTCGAACTTCAAACTTCGTGAGAATATGCCAATCGGTGCACGCGTAACACTTCGTGGTAACAATATGTATGAGTTCCTCGACAGATTGATTTCTGTTGCACTGCCACGTGTTCGCGACTTCAAAGGCGTAAACAACAAAAGCTTCGATGGTCGTGGAAATTTCACACTGGGTATCACTGAACAAATCATCTTCCCGGAGATCGATATTGATAAAGTAACAAAGATCACCGGTATGGATATCACATTTGTGACCACAGCAACTACCGATGCTGAAGCTTATGAATTATTAAAAGGATTGGGAATGCCATTCCGCAAAGCATAATATAAACGCATGTCCAAGAAATCAGTAATAGCAAGAAATAACAAGCGCGAGCAAATGATCATCAAATTTGCTGAGCGTCGCAAGCAACTGAAAGCCGAAGGTAACTGGGAAGCTCTAGATAAACTTCCACGTAACGCTTCACCGATACGCTACAAAAATCGTTGTAAGCTTACCGGTCGTCCACGTGGTTATGTTGGTGACTTGGGAATTTCCAGGATTAAACTCCGCGACCTTGCATTGTATGGCAAGATCCCGGGCATGACAAAAGCAAGTTGGTAATCCAAAGCAGTAAAAAAAGCAAGAGATGAAAGTAACAGATCCAATAGCGGATTTTCTGACCAGGATCAGAAATGCCCAAAAGGCAAACCACCGTATCGTGGAAATACCGTCATCGCAAATGAAACAGCGATTGACAGAGATCCTGTATGAAAACGGGTTCATTTATAAATATAAGTTCGAGCAGGAAGGTCCTCAGGGAACTATCAAAATCGCACTTAAATATGACCCGGTAACAAAATCGCCTGCCATAAAAGGCATCGAGCGTGTAAGTAGCCCAGGTTTGCGTCGCTACACAGGTGTGGATAGCCTCCCACGTGTTATGAGCGGTCTCGGACTGGCCATTATGTCAACATCAAAAGGTGTAATGACAGAAAAAGAAGCTCGTCGCCAAAATGTTGGTGGTGAAGTATTGTGTTATGTGTATTAATTAATAAAGAAAGCAGATCATCATGTCACGAATAGGAAGGTTACCCATCCAATTACCCGCCGGAGTTACACTAAGTGTGGCTGGTAACAATATGGTAACAATTAAAGGAAAACGCGGTGAGTTGACCTTGCAGGTTGACCCGGATATCACGGTGAAAACTGAAGACAACGCTATTAAATTAGAGCGTCCGTCAGAGCAAAAACGCCATCGCGCTATGCACGGTTTATACCGCGCCCTCATTGCCAATATGGTTAAAGGTGTTTCCGATGGATTCAAGAAAGAACTTGAATTGGTAGGGGTAGGTTACAGGGCAGCGAATACGGGCCAGATCCTCGAGATCTCTGTTGGATACTCTCACCCAATCATGATGATGATACCTAAAGAGGTGAAATTATCTACCGTGAGTGAAAAAGGTAAAAACCCAACTATCATACTCGAAAGCAACGATAAACAATTGCTTGGAGCGATAGCTGCTAAGATCCGTTCATTCCGTAAACCGGAACCATACAAAGGAAAAGGTATTAAATATTCTGACGAAGTATTGCGTCGTAAGGCAGGTAAAACTGCCGGTAAATAATCGGTAAAACTATGTTGAGCAAAAAATCAATAAGGAGACAAAAAATTCGCTACCGTATCCGGAAGAAAATCGCCGGAACGGCCGAGTGTCCGCGCCTGGCGGTATTCAGGAGCAACAAAGAGATCTACGTACAGTTGATCGACGATGTTGCAGGCCACACATTGTGCGCTGCTTCGAGCAATGACAAACAAGGTAAAGCTTATACCGGTACTAAGGTAGAAAAAGCTGCTGCCGTGGGAAAACAAATCGCTGCTCAGGCACAAGCAAAAGGCATCACCACTGTGATTTTCGATCGCGGAGGATATTTGTATCATGGACGCGTGAAATCACTTGCAGATGGTGCTCGTGAAGGAGGTCTCCAATTCTAAAAATGCATTTTATCTATGGCAGTTAATAAAGATATACAAAGAGTAAGGGCCAGCGAGCTCGAATTAAAAGAGAAGATCGTTGGTATCAGCCGCGTAGCTAAAGTTACCAAAGGTGGTCGTACATTCTCATTCTCTGCACTTGTTGTAGTGGGTGATGGAAACGGAACCGTTGGTCATGGTCTGGGAAAAGCACGCGAGGTAACCGAGGCTATTCAAAAAGGTATTGATGACGCTAAGAAAAACCTCATCAAAGTACCGGTGTTCAACGGAACTATTCCGCACGAACAACACGGTAAATTTGGTGCCGGCAAAGTGATGATCAAACCAGCAGCTCATGGAACGGGTGTAATTGCCGGTGGTGCAATGCGCGCAGTACTTGAAAGTGCCGGAGTAACCGACGTATTGGCGAAATCTTTGGGATCATCAAATCCGCACAACGTGGTAAAAGCTACCCTCGATGCACTTGCTCACCTGCGCAGCCCTCTGGCTGTTGCACAACATCGCAATGTGTCAGTGAAAAAAGTATTTAACAGTTAATAATAACCGTGTAAGCTAGCGATATGGCAAAGATTAAAATTACATCTGTCAAAAGCACAACCGACAGACCAAAAAACCAGAAGGCTACAATGAAGGCCTTAGGTCTGCGCAGAATGCATCAGACCGTGGAGGTGGAAGCCACCCCACAGATCATTGGCATGGTTAGAGTAGTACAGCATTTGGTAAAAGTAGAAAACGTATAACATGGATCTTTCAAACTTAAAACCGGCTTCCGGTTCCATCAAGAAGCGCCATCGTATTGGTCGCGGACAAGGTTCCGGCTGGGGTGAAACCTCGAAACGCGGTTTCAAAGGTGCAGGCTCACGTTCAGGTACATCCACTAAACGAGGATTCGAAGGTGGACAGATGCCATTGCAACGCCGCCTCCCTAAACGTGGATTCAATAACAAGAATTTCGAAACGAAATATGTTACCCTGAACCTCGATCAAATCCAGGAAATGGTCGATAAATATGAGATCACTAAACTGGATCAGGATATGCTGGTCGCAAACAGAATCATCAAAGGTGATGATAAACTGAAAGTGCTCGGCAGAGGCGAATTAAAAGCGAAAGTGGAAATCTGGGCTCATGCATGCAGCGAAACAGCACAAAAAGCAATCGAAGCTGCCGGCGGTACCATTACTATGATCGGATAACACATGAAACAATTTATTCAAACATTAAAAAATATCTGGAGCATCGAAGATCTCCGCAAGCGTATCATCTACAGCCTTGGTCTTATCCTGCTGTATCGCTTCGGTTCTTACGTGATGTTGCCGGGTATTGATGCAGGCATCTACAACCAGGCTGCTAACGTAGATAGTCAGAGCGGTTTGCTCGGATTAATCAACTTGTTTGCAGGTGGTGGTTTTAGCCGTGCCTCCATTTTTGCATTAGGTATCATGCCTTATATCTCAGCATCTATCGCAATTCAGTTGCTGGGTATTGCAGTTCCTTATTTCGCTCGCCTCCAAAAAGAAGGTGAAAGCGGACGCCGTAAGATGAATCAGTACACGCGTTATCTTACCGTGATAGTTACCGCATTGCAGGCATCAGGATATTATGCATACCTGAACACTATGTCTAAAAATGCCGACTTCATCGTGGCACCTCAAGGCTTGTTCTGGTTCATTACAGTGGTGATTCTTACTGCAGGAACCTTATTCACAATGTGGATGGGTGAGCGTATCACTGATAAAGGAATTGGTAATGGTATTTCCATGATTATCATGGTGGGTATTATTGCCGGACTTCCTGCTGCATTGGTGAATGAGATTACACATCGTGGCGCTGCTTCCGGCGGTGGATTTATTCCATTCCTGCTGGAGATTGCATTCCTGATTGTAGTGATCATGGGTTGTATTTTGCTTGTTCAAGGTACAAGACGAATTCCTGTTCAATATGCTAAACGAGTAGTTGGATCTCGTCAATACGGTGGCGTACGTCAGTATATTCCATTGAAAATAAATGCTGCCGGTGTAATGCCTATCATCTTCGCACAAGCATTGATGTTTATTCCCGGCTTATTCGCACAAATAAATGAAGATTGGCAGTCATCACCGGTATTGGTTATGCTGAACGATTTTCAAAGTTTAGGTTATAATTTGATTTATGGTTTCTTGATTGTATTGTTTACGTATTTCTATACGGCAATCATCATCAACCCATCACAAATTGCAGATGATCTTAAAAAGAATGGTGGATTTATTCCAGGAATTAAACCCGGAAAGAAAACATCAGAATTTATAGATAACGTTTTATCCAGAATCACTTTGCCGGGATCTATTTTCCTTGCACTGGTAGCGATATCTCCTGTGTTGACACGTGCTTTTCATGTAGACCCTTCATTTGCAAGGTTCTTTGGTGGAACATCATTGCTCATCATGGTAGGTGTAATTTTGGATACATTACAACAAATAGAAAGTCACTTGTTGATGCGTCACTACGACGGATTGATGAAATCCGGTCGTATTAAAGGGCGCACAAACGCACCCGTTAGCATACAACAGGGATGATTTATTATAAAACAACAGATGAGATAACACTCATCAGAAAAAGTTCTTTACTTGTTTCAGAAACGCTGGCAATGATAGCCGGCATCATCAAACCCGGTGTAACAACATTGTGGTTAGATCAGCAAGCGGAAGCTTTTATTCGCGACAATGGTGGTAAACCATCATTTAAAGGATATAAAGGATATCAGCATACGCTATGTGTTTCCGTAAATGATCAGGTTGTGCACGGCATTCCGTCGGCACGCGAAATCAAAAACGGTGATGTAGTATCGGTAGATTGCGGTGCGTTTCTCAATGGTTTTCACGGCGACTCGGCTTTCACCTTTTTAGTTGGTGAAGTGAGCAGAGAAGCGGTGAATCTGGCAAGGGTGACAAGAGCCTGTGTATACAAAGGCATCGAGTTTGCCGTAGCCGGAAATCGCGTTGGCGATGTGAGTCATGCCATTCAACTGTATGCCGAGCATGTAAATGGTTACGGCGTAGTGCGAGAATTGGTAGGACATGGTATCGGAAAAAACCTGCATGAAGAACCTGAAGTGCCGAATTTCGGAGCGAAGGGAAAAGGTCCTAAAATGCAGGAAGGCATGGTGATAGCCATTGAACCAATGATCAATCTTGGATCTCGGAATGTGGTGCAGGAAAATGATGGATGGACAATACGCACGCGCGACGGAAAAGTTTCTTGTCATTTCGAACATACCGTAGCAGTGATGAAAGGAAAGGCAGATGTGTTGTCGAGTTTCGAAATCATTGATGAAGCAATGGCAAAGAACAGTAATTTGTATACAGAAAAAGAAATAGTAGGTTAATGTCAAAACAGGACTTAATAAAACAAGACGGCACGGTAACGGAAGCATTGTCAAATGCCAACTTTCGTGTGAAGCTTGAAAACGAACACGAAATATTGGCAACAATTTCCGGCAAGATGAGGATGAATTATATCCGCATATTACCCGGTGATCGTGTTACAGTTGAGATGAGTCCATATGATTTAACAAGAGGAAGAATTATTTATCGTTATAAATAAACCGGCATTATGAAAGTTAGACCGTCCATTAAAAAACGCAGCGCTGATTGTAAGATCGTGCGCAGGAAGGGGAAGCTGTATGTGATAAACAAGAAGAACCCTAAATTCAAACAACGTCAAGGTTAATTTTAAATTACTGAATAAACAATATGGCAAGGATTGCTGGTATTGACTTACCAAAAAACAAACGAGGCGTAATAGGCCTTACCTACATCTACGGCATTGGTGACACCACTGCAGCGCAGATATTAGCTGCTGCCGGTGTTGACGAAAGCAAAAAGGTGAAGGATTGGAATGATGACGAGATCAACGCGATTCGTTCATACATCAACAACGAATTGAAAGTAGAAGGCGCACTGCGTTCTGATATGCAATTGTCTATTAAGCGATTGATGGACATCGGTTGTTATCGTGGAATTCGTCACCGTAAAGGATTGCCTGTTCGCGGACAACGTACAAAAAGTAATGCACGTACGCGTAAGGGTAGGAAGAAAACAGTTGCTAACAAGAAAAAGGCACCTAAAGGATAATCCAGGCAATTTGCCGTTTCATTTCATTTATCTCTGTATACAATGGCTAAAACAACGTCAGCAAAAAAGACAACAAAGAAGCGTGTGGTTAAGGTCGACGCGGAAGGACAGGCACATATCCTGGCTTCTTTCAACAACCTGATCATCACCTTCACTAACCTCAGCGGACAAACAATCAGCTGGGCAAGTGCCGGGAAAGCGGGTTTCCGTGGTTCTAAAAAGAATACACCATATGCCGCGCAGGTAGCTTGTACCGATGCAGCAAAAGTGGCATACGATGCCGGTTTGCGCAGGGTGGAAGTGTTTGTAAAAGGCCCCGGTTCAGGCCGTGAGTCTGCGATCCGCACCATCGTTGCCAATGGTATCGATGTATCTGTGATCCGCGACCTTACGCCAATGCCGCACAATGGTTGCCGTCCGCCTAAAAAGAGGAGAGTTTAATCAATCACTGAAAATCAACTAGATCAATGGCAAGATATACCGGGCCAACTACCAAAAAATCAAGGTCGTTCGGCGAATCAATCTTCGGTTATGACAAAGCGTTCGAGAAGCGTAAATATGCTCCCGGACAGCACGGTCTTTCACGCAAAAAGAAAAGTGCGAGTGAATACGGCGTGCAGCTGAAAGAAAAACAAAAAGCAAAATATACTTATGGTTTGCTGGAACGTCAATTCCGCAAAACCTTTGAAGCTGCAACTCGTCGCCACGGCGTTACAGGTGAAGCATTATTGCAATTGCTTGAAGCTCGCCTCGACAACACAGTGTTCCGTTTAGGAATTGCTCCTACTCGTCGCGGTGCCCGTCAGCTTGTAAATCACAAACATATTGAAGTGAATGGCCAAATTTGCAGTTCACCATCAGCAACACTTCGCCCCGGTGATGTGATTACTATTCGTGAGAAATCTAAAGATCATGAATGGATATTGGCTGCTGCAAACAACACAGGAAAACGTTATTCCTGGTTGGAGTGGAATCCTACTCAATTAAAAGGTGTGTTTGTTAATTATCCTGAGCGCGATCAGATTCCTGAGAATATCAGAGAACAACTTATCGTCGAACTCTATTCTAAATAATGTTAAAAACTATCTGACCATATGGCATTACTTTCATTTCAGCGTCCTGATAAGATTACTTTACAAAAAGCTACAGACTTCGAAGGTACATTTGAATTCAAACCTCTCGAACCGGGCTTTGGCGTAACTATCGGCAACGCATTACGCAGAGTGCTGCTTAGCTCTCTGGAAGGTTTTGCGATCTCTTCTGTAAAGATCAGTGGTGTTGACCATGAATTCGCTACTATCAATGGCGTTATGGAAGACATTACCGAGATCGTACTCAATTTGAAACAGGTTCGCCTGAAAAGAGAATTGGGAGGTGACGAAAATGCAGTTGAAAAGATCTTTATCTCCTTAAAAGATAAAGAAGAATTCAAAGCAGGTGATATTGAAAAACATACTAATAGCTTCCGCGTAACAAATCCAGATTTGCTTATCTGCAGAATGGAACCATTTGTAAAACTGGATATCGAATTGACAATCCAGAAAGGTCGTGGCTATTTACCTGCAGAGGAAAATAAAAATGTAGATCGCACTATTGGTGTTATTCCGATCGATGCTATCTATACGCCAATTAAAAACGTGCGTTATACAATTGAAAATACACGTGTTGAGCAAAAAACGGACTACGAAAAATTATTGATCGAGATCAAAACTGATGGCACTATTCATCCTGAAGATGCGATCAAAGAAGCTTCTCGTATTCTGATCCAACACCTCATGCTGATCACCGATGAGCATATCACTTTCAATACTGTTGGCGAAAAAGAAACAAATGTTGTTGATGAGCATACCCTGCATATCCGCAAATTGTTGAAGACTCCACTCGAAGACCTCGATCTTTCAGTGCGTGCCTATAACTGCCTCAAAGCAGCTAAAATCAATTCGCTTGCAGAACTCGTTCGCTATGACACTAATGAGCTTTTGAAATTCCGCAACTTCGGAAAGAAATCGCTCGTTGAAATCGAAGCAATGGTGCTCGATAAAGGTCTCCAGTTTGGAATGGACCTCGCTAAATACAATTTGGATGAAGATTAATTCAGTGTTTGTCGCACTGCTGTAAAACAAAAAGAAAATGAGACACGGAAATAAAATCAACCACCTCGGTCGTACAACCGCTCACCGCAAGTCGATGCTCAGCAATATGGGAACATCGCTGATTTTGCACAAGCGCATTAAAACTACGCTTGCTAAAGCAAAAGAATTGCGTGTATATATCGAACCGATCATTAATCGTGGAAAGGAAGACACTACACACAATCGTCGTATGGTGTTTTCTGAATTGCAAAGCAAAGAAGCTGTTCAAGAACTGTTTACCAATATTTCTGGTAAAATTGCTGAGCGCAATGGTGGATATACACGTATTTTGAAAATCGGTGGTAACCGCGTAGGAGATAATGCTGAAACATGCTACATCGAATTGGTTGATTACAACGAAAATATGCTGAAAACAGCTAAAGCCGGTGGTGCTAAAAAACGCAGTCGCCGTGGTTCAGGAAAAACAGAGAAAAAAGCTGTTGAACCTGAAACTAAAGCTCAAGATGCTGCTGAAGGTACTTCAGAAGAGCAAGCTTAATTTTTCAGATATAAGATATAGCGGGGTGATGATTATCATTACCCCGTTTTTTTATGTACCTGCGATAAAGAGTTTTTTACCAGCCTTCTGATTATTTCCGGTTAACTCAACGATGTACATGCCTTGAGGTGCATCCACCATAATTCTGCTGTCTTTTTGAAGAATATTATCTTGCAGAATTAATTGCCCGCTAAGGTTATATACATTCAATAGATAGGCGTTTTTTGGATCTTCATTGAGATGTATAATGATATTATTTCCTGAAGCATACATCTCAACTTCTAATAATTCCGGATTTGTTATTGCAGTTGGTTGAAGAAAAGTTTCAATAGAAGTATTAGCATTATTTTCCCAGGCAAAATCTTTCACTGTAAATGCGCGATTTGATGGATCGGTAGTGAGTCTTATCCAGCCGTAATATGTGCTGTCGCCAACTGCCAATTGTAATCCTACAAATTTATCTTCCTGTCCAAATACCCAATCGCCACCGGCAAAAATGGGGTAATATAAATATGACCCGATCAGTGCATAGAATTGATAAGCGAGTGTCTGATATGGATTGGTGAGAAATTGACCTGCATATGGACCAATATTAATTCCTGAGCCAATGGCATATGGGTAGGCATAAGCGCCTCCGCTACCGGTAAATGCCGCAATTGCATTATCATTTTGTGGTGCCGCAAATATGCCATTGATGATATACCAGTTCAGTCCTCCAAAATAGGTGAACACAGCTGAGTTTGCGGAGGAAAAAAAGAAATTAAAGTCATTCGTTCCATCGCCATTTAAATCGAGAGAAATTCCGGTTCCGGGTTCATTTACGAGCACATCAGGGTCAACGTCGGTGTAGACCACATCGGCCGGAGCAACCATGGGAATTACAGCTGCAGCGAGTGTTGCATATGCTGTGAGGGTCATTCCTTGTTGCTTTGACTTGTGCATACCTATAAAACGAAAAAACCTCCTGAAGGTTGCCTCAGGAGGTTTTATTTAACGATCTTACTGCTTATTGGTTGATCAATACGCGTTTTGCGTAGTTAGCACCTTCGGCAGTGGTAATTTTAACAGTATATGTTCCGGTTGCAACCGCATCGAGTGTGATTTGCATACCTGACATGTTCAGGCCATTGCTGTAAACAACGCGACCTTGTATGTCGTATACATTTACATCGGCAGAAGTTGTGTTCAATTCATTAACACCAATGTTGATGATATTTCCATTAGCATATACATTCAACTGACTTGGATCGATGTTGTGAATTGCAGTAGGTAATTGTCCTGCTTCAATCGCAGTTTCAGGAGTGCTGAGGTAAGCATAATCATCAATAGTGATTTCAAGGTCATCATTATTTACAGATACGCGCACCCAACCGTAGTATTCATTGCCATCGCCTTCAAAGCGTACGCCAACAAATTTTCCTGTTTTTCCCGGCCAAGCACCGAAAGTATAGAATTGATAATTAGATCCAACACCGGGATAATCCTTAACGCTAAGGAAAGCACCCATATAGATAGCTGAATTTGTATAGAAAGCCTGACCGCCATCAATATCCGCGCCTGCATTCAATGCTTCGGCATATGCTAAAGTAGCGCCGCCTGTTGTTGAAAGCGGATAAGCAACAACACCATTGCCCGGAGTAGGATAAATTTTCATTACGTTGAATAATCCGTCAAAGTATACTGAGTGATAAGCAACAGTATAGAAGAAGTCAGGTAATGTGAAGGTGGTGAAATTGAAAGTGAAATCGATATCGCCATTATTATCCATGTCTAAATCATACACATCAAGTGGATTCAAAGTTTCATCCGGATCCAGATCTGTATAACCAACTTGTCCTTGTGCTGATGTGTGCAATAAAAGGAAAGTACCTGCCATTGATGAATAGGCTGCAAGATTTTTACGGGATAACCCTGTAGTAAAAGATTTTTTCATTTGAGGTAAGTTTTCGGTTAGTTAGCAGATGCTAATATAGGTCTTTTTCAAATTTGTAGGGAGTGTTACAAAAAAAAAGCCCCGACGCGATGGTCGAGGCAGTATTGTTACTGTTGGTATCCGATTAATTTTGGATATACAGTGATTTGCTGAATGAAGTATTTGCTCCGGTCAATTGGAGAGTATACAAACCTGTAGCAGCGTTATCAAGGCTGATAGCCATGTTGCTGCCGGTAAGGCGTGCAGAGTAAACCAATTTGCCATCGATGTCAAAAACATTCACATTGTCAACACCGGCTTCGCTGTCTTTAATAACAACGTTGATAGTGTTTCCGTAGCTGTAAGCAGCAACCTGCGCTTCAGTAAGGTTGTTGATAGCAACGTCTTTTTCGCCTGCAGAAATATCAGTTCCTTCAGCATCATCGTAAGCATAATCTTTGATGGTGAAAGAAACAGGTCCTACAGAAACATCTAAACGTGCCCATCCGTAGTGGAGTGAACCGTCGATGTCGAATTGAACGCCGATGTACTTATCTTCTGTATTAGCGAAAGGACCGTAAGTCACGCCGCTATAGATAGAAGCAAGCCAAAGCATGTTGTAAGTGTTTGATACAAAAGATGCATCAGGGCCGATAAGGTCGCCATCGTTGAGGGCAGAACCGTAAGGCAGGATTGGTCCGGTGTAACCGATTACCATGTTAGAACCGCCACCGTAGCCGTAAGCGCTAAGGTTACCGATCATGTAAGCCCAAGTCCAGTTACCGGCTGAATTAGAGACAGCAGCCATCAAGAAATCAGAATAACCGTTGTTGTCGAGGTCGAGCGCATACGTCTCACCCAACTCCACAGTAACATCATCGATGTCTGTGTAAACTACTGTTGCGTTGGCTTCAGAGGTAGTAGCTACAAAAGCTCCGGCCATTGCTGAGTACGCTGCTAACTTTCCAGCGTTTTTTGAATTGTAGAGTTTTTTCATATCTGCAGATTATGGTTAAAAATTACAGGGCGAATGTAAGCATTTTTCTGCATTACACACGCCCTGCGGACTATTTTTTGACAAATTTCATCCTTAACAAGGATGAAGGTCGTATAATTATATAGACAGGTTCAATTGTTTTTTAACTGTCAATTCTGCATTACCAAGGCGAACTGCATAATTGCCTGAAGCCAAGTCGTTGCAATCCAACACATTGTGTCCTGATAATCCACTCATGGTTTTTACGAGCTTGCCATTCATGTCAAATAATTGCAAATCAGCAGTTCCGGTGAAATCAGATGGAATATCTACAACGATATTTCCTCCGTTGCTGAAGATCTGTGCATTTGAGAGAGGGTTTTCTTCAATCTCGGTTGCAGTCTGACCAACGAAAATGGCAGTATTCGGCTCACTTTGATATGCATAGTCGTGGATGGTAATCATTGTTGCATCATCACTTACACTAACACGCATCCAGCCATAATATCGGTCTTTGTCGATATTGATTCTAAAGCCCATAAAAGCCATATCGGTATCCAGCCAGTTTCCGCCAACATAAGTGTAATAAGGGAATCCCAAAACAGTAACAGAAGCACTCACAGCCATTGACATTGCGCCATTTGCAAAGTTGTCGTCTGATCCTACCAGTGTACCTGCAGGCAGAATTGGTGCATATACACCTGAATATCCGCTATAAGAAACAATGGATCCAAGGAATTCATTGCCATTCAAAGCTGAACCCAATGCAATATTCACAACATATCCGAATGAGAAGCCGCTATAAGTGCCGCTACCGGAGAAGTTATAAATGGAGAATGTGAAGTCGTCGGTGCCATCTTCATTGATATCAATCGAAGCTTCAGCGCCTTCACCACCGATTGCCAGATCCGGGTCGAGGTCTGTGTAAACAACTGTTGCGCCGGCTTGATTGATAGCCAGGAATGCAGTTGCGCTGGCAGCATACTGCAATAATTTTTTTGTTGAAGTAAAATCTTTTTTCATAAGTGGTTGCTATGTTCAAATATATGCGAAATCTGCACCAAAAGTTACAGTCTGCGCCTTAATAAATGTTAAATGGTTAGCATCGGTCAATTTATTTACCTGATTTTTCGCGGTGAAGGCTTTTATCCACTACAGCAGCCATGGCATCCACATTCATAGTGCCTCCAAGGAAAGCATTGATCTTTTTCAATTCTTCCGTTGGGTTATTCACCAGATTGCGATGTGATACATATAATATCTCCATATTTTGTTGCTGCGGCACCCAGGTTTGCACACGCTCGAGATTTTGTTTGAATGCATTTACGATACGCAAATTCAATGCATCTTCTTTTGCTTTTCCATCGCGCACCAACATGTGATGCTGGCTCTTAATCACTTCATCGAGATCGCGTTCCATAAATATGATGCGATAGCGATAGTTTGCAGGCAGTTCAAACAATAAATGACTAATTACTTTCACGCCTTTTCCCATGGCATCTTTCATCCATGTTTTATTGCGTGCAAGAGATTTCACCAATTCGTGTTCGTAATATCCTTTAGGATTATTTTCATCAGGTGTGCGAAGACCGTCAGTAAATATTTCTAATCCACCTTTATCCAGCATTTGCATCATCATACTTGTTCCTGAACGCGGGAGTCCTGAAACAACAACGATATCACCTTTGATATAATCTTTAATCTGTGATTTAACTTCAACAGCGGCTTCAGGTTTTTTAAGATGCTCGCTATAAATAGTTGATAATAATTGACGCGCTTTATTAATTCCCGGCGCCATTTTCAAACACACTTCAAATGCTTCGGCACTGCGTTCGTATTCGCCGAGATAATATAATGCTTCACCCAAGTGATAGTGTGCAAATGGGAAGAAATATGTCAATCCTACTGCATTCAAAAAACAATCGATAGACTCTTCGTAATGTTTTCTGCGCAAGAGAGTTATACCTAAACCATGATGTGCAGATGCATTTCCCGGATCGTGCTCAAGTTCTTTGAGGAAAGCGCCTTCAGCCTTTTTCCAACGCTTTAATGCCATGTAGCATCTGCCTAATTGCATGTGCACGCGCGCCGCATTTGGCATTTCTTTTTCAATGGCTTCGAATAATTCCATCGCCATTTTAGGTTTATTCTCAACGAGCAATAAATTGCCTTCCATGATTTTCATGCTCACGGATTCGCGACCATTATTTTCAGTCTTGATTTTAGAAAGCACTTCGCGCGTTTCTTCCACTTTATTCATCGACTGATAAGCATGAGCCAATCGCATAGCATAGCGATTGGTGCCGGGATTTTCGTCAACCAGCTTCTTCAGAATGTCCACTGCCTCAGCATATTTTCTTCCGTTCATATAAGAACGTGCGAGGTAGTAATTATTTTCACTAACAGTGCTCTTGATTGCTTTTTCAATATTTTCACTTGGCCTTTCAATATATCCAAGTTCAATGAGTTGCTCCATCGCTTCAGCAGCAGCATATGGGTCTTCTTGTTTATCGGCCGGGTGTTGACCTGAATCACCGGGGATATCTTCCCAGGTATCAATCTTGTCCGGAATAACAGGTGTTTCCAATGCATTAACAAGCACGTTTCCATCCATATCGGCAGCAACCGGCAATCCGAATAGCGTAAGCAACGTAGGTGTAACATCTAATACTGATGCGCCATAAATACGTTCATCTTTTTTAATGCCGGGACCGTTGAGCACGAAAATGCCATAAGGGCTATGTTCCAATGCGGGAGCTGCAGGTTCTTTTGGTAATTCTATTGGACGAAGATGGTCAGGATGGAAACCGTGATCTGAAATAATCATAACAGTAACATCAGGACCTGCAAGTTCGAGCAGGCGCTCCAACATCATATCATGATATTTGTATCCGCCGGCAACGACATCTTTATATAAATTATATAAATCGTCCGGTACCATTGGCATTTGTGGCGGATGGAATTTCATGAAACCATGACAGAAGTGATCGATGGCATCGTAATACACTGCAAGGAAATCCCATTCTTCATTTTCAAGAATATAAGTTGCAGCATTATGAATGGTTGAGCAATCGGCAATAATCTTTGTGAGCATGCCCAATCGCTTATCTTTTTCCTGATCAATTTTATTCGCATCCGGAATAAAAGGTAAAATGTGCGATGCTGTTAATTCAGCAGGGTGGATACGCATTTTTTTGAACAGCTCAGCTTTATCTGCAGGATGTACAGTTCCATCGAGCATAGGCCATGGTTCGTTGATTGGCTTTGTTGCTCTTTGATAAAGATTGCTGATCATAGTGCCGTTGATTGGCTCAGCAGGATGTGAAGGCCACCATCCGATGACGTGACTTTTCAGATTATGCTGATTGAAGATATTCCAAACAGCTTTTACTTTTCTGGATGTAATATATACAGGACGGATACCTTTTCCTGATGGATCCGGTTCGGTAAAACCAATGATTCCGTGTTTATAAGGACGTTTACCGGTAGCGATAGAAGTCCATAATGTTGGCGACAGTGGTGGATCGAGTGTTGCATGATTACCAATCACCCCACCGTTAACTAACTTTTCTAAAGTTGGCATTAAACCTGCGTCCATCAGTGGATTGATCACCTTCCAGTCGGCAGCATCCCATCCGATCAGCAGTACTTTTTTTGCAATACGTTTACCCATGTTTAATTCTAAAGTCTAATAAATTGGAGATAAAAAAATGAGCCAATGCGTCTTTTAATCTGCTATTGGTTCATCTTGTTGTTGTTCGGTGTTTCCACCTTGTTTGGCTTCTTTCATTTTCTGAAATTGCCATTTAGCCTGACGCCAGGCGATGAGGCCTTTATATCCGAGCGCCAGCAATCCGAGAGATCCTTCCACCGGGATGCGAAACGGTTTGCCGTCTTGCGTGGTGATACGGAGCTTATTGCCTTGTTTTTTTTCCATACACGATTAAATTGTTATCCTGACCCAATGCAGGCAGGACGCAAATTTAACCTAAACCAAGCGGTAATGCTAATATCAGAATGATGATTTTACTCGCTTCAGGAGGAGTGCAGTGCATGTGAAGATCAGCGGATCAAGGTAATATTCCCTTGCATATGCTGCTTCATGCCGTCTTCCAACTGCACTATCAGCATAAAAGCATAAACACCTTGTGCAACAGGTTCTTCATTATAAGTGCCATCCCAACCTGCCGATGGGTTGCCGGCGATCATATTTTCTTTGGTGAATATCAATTCTCCCCAACGATCATAAATATTCATAGATACTATGCTGGCGAGGTCGGTGCCATATGCGAAGAAATAGTCGTTGATGTTATCACCATTTGGCGTAAATGTATTCGGAACAAAAACAACAGGATCGAATACGGGAACTACTGTAATAGTAACCATATCACTGTCGATGCAACCAAAGGCGTCCCAACTGGTAACCATATAGGTTTGACTGAGCAGGGAGTCAAAAACAGGAGCAGGGCAATCGGTGCAACTCAATCCGGCAGGAGGTTCCCAAAGGAATGTAGTTCCACCTGTAGCAGTGATCACGGTAGTTGTATATTCAGGAATATATTGATCTATTCCTGCGTCAACATCATTTTGTATGACGTTGATCGCGCCGGTAGTATTGTTTGTACAGCCATTGGCATCGGTATAGGTATAGGTTACGGTGTATAAACCGAGGTCACCTGCCAATGCCGGATCAAACTCGTCGCCGATAACACCTTCGCCACTAAATGTTCCGCCCGCAGGATCACCAATAATCAGGGTAGGGTCGCCTTCGAGACAAATCACGTCAATGAGATCTATAGTAGGTGTTGGCAGCGGGTAAATAGTAACTTCTACGGTGTCCACTTCCGGGCAGCCGGGGCTGGTATAATAAATTTCATAAGGGCCTCCGGGGGTGCATGCAGCCAGGTTGAGTTCACCGGTAGCAGCGTTGATGGAGATACCCGCCATTGCGCTGAAAGTGCCTCCGGGATTAAGAATCATGTTAGGCAGGGTGGTTCCGGTTGCACAATATGCAGGCAGTAAGTAACTAAAAGCTGCATCGGTCAATGGCATGATCTCAATCACTACGCTTGTGCTGTTGGAACATGGTCCTGCCGGGGTGGTATACGTTATGGTGTAAAAGGAACCGGGTATACCTGTTGTAAGGTCGATAGCACCTGTAAGTGCATTAATAGATAAAGTGGCCGGACTGACAGTAAAATTACCACCGGGAGTTTCAACGCTGGTGACAATTGCCGTTCCATAATTGCAATAGGAAGCAGCATCATATGTAAAACCAGGGTCGTCCAATGGATCGATGGTAACTGTTTCGGTGCTGCTGTTGCTGCAAGGCCCTGCAGGTGTTGTATAGGTAATTGTATACGTTGTGCCGATGTCACCACTTGCCAAATTAAGCATGCCGGTTGTTGAATTGATTCCCATGGTTGTCGGGAATATGCTAAATGTTCCACCCGGGGTTGTTATAGAAGTCGGCAATGTGGTGCCTGTCGGGCAATAGGAAGGAGCGCTATAACTAAAAGTTGGGTCATCGAGCGGGTCGATGGTTATTGTCGTAGTTGTGCTATTGGAACAAGGACCTGTGGGGGTTGTATATGTAATAGTATAGGTTGTGCCAACAGTTCCGGTAGTCAGATCAACAACTCCGGTGGTAGGATTTACAACCAGACCGGCGGGGCTAACGGTGTATGTACCGCCGGGAGTAGCAACAGTTGGAGTTGCAGTTCCCGTCGGGCAATAACTTGGGGCAGGGTAGTTCACGGAAGGGTCATCAAAATCAGTAATGGTAATGGTGACACTGTAAGTGCTTACACAAAGGATACCAACTGTGTATGTAATAGTGTATGTTGTGCCTATGGTGCCGGTTGTGAGGTTAACTACACCGGTGGTTGGGTTAACAGTAAGGCCTGCAGGAGACACTGAAAATGTACCGCCTGCTGTGGTAATAAATGTAGGTGTAGTGGTACCGGTGGGGCAATAATTGATATCGCTATAGCCAAACGATGCATCCGGGTCAACAACAATGGTTACGAGGTCTACAGCCGTTTCAGAAGGGCAATCGCCTGTAATGCCATAAGCGGTATAAGAAACGCTATAACTACCTGGTGTTGAGGCGTTTAGGTCAATTTCACCGGTTACGGGATCTATTACCATTCCGGCAGGAACGGCGGCAAAAGTTCCGCCCGGATCGCCGGTAACAGTTGGCATGGCATAGCCGGTAGTGCAATAAAATGGATCGTAAGAGAATGAAGGATCCGGATCGTCGACAGTTACTACAATATCTGCGGTATAATCGGTTCCGGAACAGGATTCCAGAAATGCAGTGTATGTGGTAGTAACCGTAGGGCTAACGATGAGAGAATCGCCATAGCCAACGATAGCTCCTGCCGGATCATACCAGATAATGCCGTTAGGCACAAAACGAGTAGACTCGTTAGTGGTAGTCCATGGTGTTGAATTTCTTCCCGGCGCTGTGAAGGCAGTAAGACCATCGCCGCTGTGAACACCTTGTGTTGCGGTTCCACCGGCCCATGCCATGCAATTTGGCTTGTTAGTGAGGTGGTTCTCAATAACATTTGTGGTTTCGTTTAAAACAATTTGGAATTTCCCGTAGAGACCTGTGCAGCTAAACATGGGTACGTTATCCCAACTTACAACAAATTTCCTGTTTGGAGCAGTGCCTATGGTTTGGTATTTGATACAACTGCCAACAGGGGTGCATAATCCGGGATGCCAGTCTTGCCATGGTCCCATGATGCAATTTTTTGGCACTGTTCCGGCAACGCTGGGAATAGCTGCTGAGGTAAATGTGGTAACCAAAGCCCCCGGACCTCCAAAACTCACCCAGCCATTAGAGCCTATATAACATTGTGTATATTGGTTTCCGAGGAAGCAGAAAGTAAAGCCCAGAGGAACAGCAGTAGAGTAACTGTCATCTGTTAATCCGCCACCACCGGCTTGGATTGGAGAAGTGCCGGCATATGTTTCCGGACTATAGGGATAAACTTCGAAGGTATAGCTGCTTGTGCCGTAGGATGGAGAAGAAATAACTGCAAGGGTTGCGGTGCCGCCTGCACAAATAGTTGTATCCGGCGTTACAACAAGCTGTGCGGGTAATATGCTTGATAAGCAAATTACCGATAAAAAGGCCGTCAATTTCCTCATGTGCTATGCGAGTCCCTAAAAGA
>JAIBBA010000094.1 GCA_019694895.1 Chitinophagales bacterium | reverse complement strand
TCGAAATAATAGGAAACCTTCCATGATCCGGGCGACTTGCTTTCAGCTTCGGCAGTGGTGATGCCATTTAAACTATCATCGGAACATGAGGCGAGCGTGGCAACTATCCCTGCAACCAAGCCCATTGTCATCAATTTTTTCATACGTTGTTATTTGAGTTTATTGTTCTGTTATGTGGGATGAAACGGGGTTGAAGCCCGAATAGTTGCGTAAATCCGGCGACAGAAAATCGTCGATTCCACTATAAAAAAATCGGAAAGTCAATGGCATGAAAAGACACAAACCCTTATAAACAAAAGGTTCCAGCTCAATACACGTATAGAAATTGTTCGGAAAAACTACTATGCAAATAGTTACATATCCCAGCCAATATCGCGTCTGAAGTAACGAGATTCGTAGTAGATCCTGCCTGCATTGATATAGCTGGTTCGCAGTGCTGATGCGATATCGTCGCCATAAGCCGACACTGCCATCACCCTTCCGCCGGCGGTTACTAATTCACCATTATTATTCAGCGCAGTCCCCGCTTGAAAGACCATACATTGTTCAGTATTTTCGATACCTGTGATGGCATAACCTTTTTCAAACACACCGGGATATCCGTGAGAGGCAAGGATTACCGTAGTGCATGGACGAGGATCTGTGATCAGTGGTTGTGATGCAAGAGTGCCTTGAGCCACTGCCTTATACAGGTCTATGATATCATTCGCTATGCGCGGCATGATCACTTGTGTTTCGGGATCACCCATGCGGCAGTTAAATTCGATTACGTAAGGTTCGCCATTGCTATTGAAAAGGCCGAAGTAGAGAAATCCGGTGTAATGAATACCTTCATTTTTCAAACCCATCATAGTAGGGTCAATGATTTTCTCTTTCACTTTATCGAGGAAAGCTTCTGTAGCGAATGGAGGTGGTGAAACAGCGCCCATACCACCTGTATTCAGCCCGGTATCGCCATCACCTACACGTTTATAGTCTTTTGATGGTGGTAAGATGGTATATGTTTTACCATCAGTTAATATGATAACCGTAAGTTCTATCCCCGTTAAAAATTGTTCAACCACTACAGTGTTTCCTGCCACACCGAATTTTCCGCTCACCATTTGATCAAATTCAACGATTGCCTCTTCTGCGGTTTGACAAATAACAACACCTTTTCCGGCAGCCAATCCGTCAGCTTTCAGAACAACCGGCATAGGATGTCCCTTTAAATATTCATGCGCCGCAGCACTATCAGAAGCGGTAAAAGTTTTATAGGCCGGCGTCTGCACCTTATTACGTATCATGAATGCCTTGGCGAAGGCTTTGCTTCCTTCCAATTGGGCAGCTTGTTTATTCGGACCGATTACAGGTATATGCGCAATTGCGGGATTTGATGCAAAATAATCAACAACTCCGGCAACCAGTGGATCTTCAGGTCCCACAACCACCATATCAATTTTGTTTTCGAGGCAAACAGTAGCCAGAGCAGGGAAGTCTGTGGCCTTCACAGCAATATTTTTTCCGCAAGATGCAGTGCCGGGGTTTCCGGGGGCGATAAATAATTGATCGCATTGTTTCGACTGAGCGATTTTCCAAGCCATAGCATGTTCACGACCTCCGGAACCAAGAAGAAGAATATTCATGATGCAAAGATAGTGGGTGAGTGGGTGAGTGGTGAGTGTGGTTCGGAGGGGAGCTCGACTCGAAACCCACCTGCTAACTTGCAAACTTGCTAACTCTTACGTTCCACCTCTCTCCTTTTTCCTCTCTCCTTTTTCCTCTCTCCTTTTTCCTCTCTCCTTTTTCCTTCCTCCTTTTTCCTTCCTCCTCTATTCCTCATCAATTATCTTTGCTTCTCATTTTATTTTTTGATGAAAGTTACTGAACACCTCAATCGTGCCGATAAAACCTTGTTGTCGTTTGAGATCTTACCGCCATTGAAGGGTAAGAGCATACAAAATATTTATTCGGTGCTGGATCCATTGGTGGAGTTTAAGCCTGCATTTATCAATGTCACCTATCATCGCAGCGAGTATATTTATAAGAAGCGCGGTGATGAGCGTTTTGATAAAGTATTTATTCGCAAGCGTCCAGGAACTGTTGGTATTTGTGCGGCAGTCCAGTTTAAATATCATATTGATTCTGTAGCACATATTATTTGCGGAGGATTTACCAAAGAAGAAACAGAGGATGCATTAATCGACCTGAGTTATTTAGGTATTGACAATGTATTACTGTTGCGTGGAGATGCATCGAAGAATGAACGAGATTTTATACCTGAACCCGGCGGTCACAGTCACGCAGTAGATCTTGTTCGTCAGGTAGTGGATATGAATCGCGGCAAATATTTGGAGGAGGATTCTATTCAAGGTTACAAAACAGATTTCAATATTGGTGTTGCCGGATATCCGGAGAAACATTTTGAAAGTCCGAATTTAAAATCAGACCTCAAGCATCTGAAAGAAAAAATTGACGCCGGTGCAGATTATATTGTAACACAAATGTTTTTCGACAATCAGCAGTTTTTTGCATTTGTAGACCGTTGTCGCGCTGAAGGCATTACTGTTCCAATTATTCCCGGAATTAAATCCATAACTGCAGCATCACAAATACATAGTATTCCGCGCACCTTTCACGTAGATATTCCTGAGGCGTTAATTGATACCATTGAAAAATGCACTACAGCAGAAGCTGTAAAAAAGGCCGGTGTTGCCTGGTGTATTGAACAATCGCGCGAGCTAGTAAAAGCGGGAGTGCCTTGCATACATTATTACACGATGGGCAATGTTGACGCTATGCGTTCTATATTGACTGAGGTATTTTGATTTATGTTATAACAATAATTATTTCAGCATTCAACTACTCCATATTGAATGCAACACCAAGTCCTATGACAGCATAGATACCATTCCATTGAAATATTTCTGTTGAACCGGGCGTATCGAGTCCGGGCACGCCGAGGGTAGTTCTATCCACCGGCAATGCTGCTCTTTCCTGACGAACGCCTGCTTGAATTGAATACAATGCGTCTCCGGAGCGCAGCACATCCGCGCCTAGCTGCAGGCGCCATGTTGGTCCGAGAGCGATAGCCTGATCATCTTTGATAGAAATAATATCGCCATTGATTGTTGAATAATTGATATCGCATGCAGGTGTATGAGCAGCTTGAAAACCGTATTGCAATGCGGCATAAAACGAAGGTAATCCTGAAGGCCGGCGGGTAGGAATTACATATCTTGCACCAAGTAACATTCCGGTAGAATAGTACATTCCGCCATTAAATGAATTAAGGGTATAACCCTTGGCTTTATAATATGCTTTCATTTCATTGAAATCGTTACCTGATTGTGCATGAATATATGGCGACATAACCAAGCGTAATGATGCGGACCCGATACTATAATCGCCGCCTGCACCGAATCCTGTTGTATGCACAAAATCGGCGAGGTTGCTTCCTGTTCGTTCAATTCGATATCCGAGATCAAGGTTGACATCAATGCGCTGATGCCCATTTACGGGCTTGACGTCATCAATCTGTGCGAAGCTGTGTTGCATGAGGGAAATCGCGATGATCAAACATGTTGCTGGTCTCATATACTGACTATTTTAGTTGAATGCACAATAGATAAAAAAAGTCTGTCAAATACAGTCTGTGCAACAGGGGATCAATGGTAACGGGCCTGGAAAAATATGCCCATGACGAAGTTGGTTGTCCGTGGTTGGGGGATGTCATGGTCCATTCAAGAGAACCATTTTGTATGTTCACCGCATTCAGCTTCCCGTCAATTTCGGTGCTAAAGTATAACATCCCGTCGAATGCTACGAGTTCAGATGGAATTTCCCCGAACCCGGAGGTATGCCAAATCTCACTTCCATTATCCGGATCGAGCGCAAACAATTCAGGTCCCGTTGTTTTCACAAGTACTTTATCATCAACAACCAATGTATTGGTATATAGCAGATCATTTGCCACATTGGGTGAAGCCCAAGTCCAAATTAAATTTCCGGTTTTTGCATCTAATCCGTACACATGAAAATATCCTCTGAAAAACACTTTACCATCGGCGTACACAGGAGGGAATACAGAACTATTACCATCGGGATCTATATCACTGTACATCCAAAGCAATGAATCTGCAGTAAGGTTATATGCATAAAGATCGACCTTCCCATCATAGGGAGGATTTCTCCATTGGCGATTTTGAAAACAGATAATTGTATCACCGTTATTGTCTACCCATGCGCCGGGAGGATAAAGATCTGCGCTGTAGCCATCTACCATTTCTATGCTAAAAACGGTATCCCAAATACCTGTATAAATATTTGCTCTTGCGATATAACTTTTCGTGTAAGGATTAGGTCCATCGGCATAAGCATGAAATATCTGGTCGCCGAATCCCGACATATAAGGACTATGATTCCCTGATCCGGGAACTTCATAATGCCACATCACTTCACCTGTTTGAATATTTACCACTCTTGGATCTGCATTGCAGAGCATGGCTACCATATTTTGATATTGATAAGCTCCGGTGCCGACGCTTGCAGAAATGCTTGAGCAATTTTCATTGAAAACGGCATTGCTTTCCCACATCAGATTTCCGGAAGTATCTACGGCAAAAACGCGCACCGGATTTTCCCAGCCTTCTTCACCACTGCAAAGAATTGCATTCTGATAAATTTGAGGCCACGTGGCAAGACATCCCAATGTATCTTGATGTAAAGGCACTTGCCAGATAAGTTCATTTGGTGGTTCCGGATCTTCAGGATATTCGTATGGATCCCAGGTAAGCAGTTCCTCTTCCTTGCAACTGCAAAGAAGAAGAACTGCTGATATGAAACAATAGCATATTTTCATAGATCAACGCGGGTTTGTTTTATAAAAACTACCATGCACGCCATCATATAAATGAATAAGTTTCAACTTCGTATTTGCATCGTTGCGCATACTGAGGTGATTACTTCCGGGCATTTGTGTAAACACCATGCCTTCGCTTACCTGACCAAGACATTCCGCTGCTGATTCTTTCACCACAATACCATCGCTGTCGTGTGTTTGCCAGATATAATTTGTTGTGGTGTAACAATTAGTGTCTTCATCTTCGGTTGCACATGATCCATCAGGACCGGCGGGATAAATATCCTCCTCCAGATCGCCGAGCGGGCCCCAGTCGATGCAAGTACATGTTGTGCCATCTTCAACGAGTTCGCTCATACCAATAAATCCTTCCCAGGCTGCATTAGCATTTATAAGCCAATCATATCCTTTTTCATAGGCATCGCGAATAATCGCAGCCTCATCGCGCTGGATGATTGCATCAACGGCACAAAAAACAGAAAGATAGCATCCTATTGTCGCCATATCGAACCCTGTTAACAGATCATTATATTCTTCATACAACGCATTGTACGAAGTATACTTTCCATAGTATTTACCAATCATTGCATCGGCAAATGCTACAGCTGTTTCATCGTTGGTTGCACCAAAAGGTGCTTCACCATACGTGATGGTATTATTGGGTTCACGGCCCGGAAAAAGGTGTACGAGTGTGTGCCAGAAGATGGGTTGCGTTTCGACACCGTAAAAACAAACATAAGGAATTTCCGGAACAAATGTATTAAGTGTAGCTAAATATGGCGCTCCAACAGAGTATGCGCTGGTGGTTCCGGCGAGGTAATCATCCATAACCAGCGGCAGGATTTGATTCTGGACACTGTTACAGAATTCTTCGGTGAAGCTTTCGTAATCGACAGGATCCAGGAACAAGTCTAGGAAAAAACTTGATTCAACGGCTTCGGCAACAGGTCCGGCAGAAAGTGCCTCGCAAGATTCCCCTACCCAATCTTGCAGGTCTTCGATATTATTCAGAATTTTCGCTCCTTGATGCGGAGTTCCGAAAGTGACCATGCCACCAAAGGTGCGCGGTTCAAATCCGAATTCACCGGTGGTGTACATTTTATCCACCCTGCGAGATACGATTCCACCCTGACTATGTGCTATCAAAATAGCATCTGAGTTTGCATCAGCAAAAGACTCGAGGTCGCCCTTTAATTCCATAGCAGCTGCTTCGAGTGAAACATTATTATAATCCGGACGGGCAGAATTAATCATATATTGTTGTTCGCTCCACAATGAAGCCTGCATCCAGCTAATTGCGGTGGTTCCTGCTTCATCACCTTCACCACCCAGTCCATGCACAAAAAACACCCTTCTGTCTGTAAGCAAGGTTGGTGTTCCCCATGTTTCATCTGTAAGTAATGTTGGGGTGAATTCAACTAAAGTTTTATCGGTGATTTCTGCCCCCTTAACATCAGTAGGGCACGATGGAGTTACTTGTGCGTTAGCTGCAACTACAAACACCATCAGCATAAAAAGTAAATAGCTCTTTTTCATAATAATTGTAATTATTGTTTTACGAATTGAGATTCCAGTTTCAGCAATGCGCAGGTATATATCACGGCGTACACACCTGCTTCGAGTGAAGATGTATTTATTACTACTGAACCCTCCGAGGCATTCACATATTTTTGAATAACCATTTTTCCGGTGAGGTCGAATACTTCTACCATTGCGGTAGCATTATCTGTTTGCTCCGGCGGGTAAGAAATAGTAGTTTCTGTTGTAGCCGGATTTGGTGAAATATATAATTCATCTTCCGCCATATCATCCTCTTCAATTTTTCCTGTTCCTCCGTAAACCATATAATAAGTAGGGTATTTTGTTGTTACAACTTCTTCTACACATCCTCCCGGAAATCTTGTATCCGGGCGACGTTCCTGAGTAAGCACCGGTGTTGTCTGGCCGAATGAATTCACGGCAAAATCGCGCAGCAACGCATATTTCAAGGAACCATCGGCATGATACAATCGCATTTCATTCATTTTTCGAGAATTATTATACCGCACTTCCACCGAATCTTTTACAAAGCGATACGTACCACCACCAAGATTCGTCATCACGAAACCATTGGCGAGCAAATTCGATTTCAAAGTGTTTGTCAATTGCACATAATCGGGAATAAGGTCCGTGCCGAGTGTCGACATTTGTGTTTTCAGATCTGAATACAATGCTTTGTAATCGGCACTATGCGTTTGAGTGAGCATTAGCATTCCGCTGCTGTTGTAAAGTTTCACGCTTTTCTTGTCGACAATACTTTTTGCCGGTCGCGTCATCCAATCTTCAAAGCGGCTATCCGCCTTGTAATAAGTAATGTTTTTGACATCCTTGTTGGTGTATACCATGCGAATTACGCTATCGCGTTGGTAAACAGGCAGCAGTGCAATTTGCTCATGAATTAAATACGACTGCAGCGAATCAGGGTACACGTACATTGTAGTGCGGTCAGCCACATAATTAATAGTGTAAAGTAAGGTAGTTTGTGCTTTGGTATGCGATGCGGAGAGCGCAATTACACATACCAACATCAACCATTTTGCGGACAACCTCGGCACATGCATGTTGGTTGGAACAGCGCATGCACCGGCAACTCCATTTCGGAGCGTGAGCATAAATCTCATACGAAAATTATTTAAGGGTTAAACAATTAATTATCGCTACAACAATAAATTGTTTTTCATTTCCCTCAAAATATTTTCATGACTTTGTAAGCGCTTAGGAGGAGATTGATTTTATCAACGAAAATTGTAATCAAACAAAAAGTTGATATAAATGAGACGTAAGCGGTTTAATGGAATTTGAACTGTTGATATTTTAATTCAAAATATTATGGCGATGGAGCCTTTAAATTGCCATATCATTTATGATATCACTAAATAAATTATCACTCCTCAAACGTCTTCGGCACCTTAGGGTCGGTGATGATGATATAATCGCCATCAGCCTTATGGTCGTCCCAATTAATATTCGGGAAGTTTTCATCGCTGCCGCTGCTGATGACCAGTGATGTGGCTTTAGGGCGGTAATTTTTCAATTGTGTAACAACGGCATAATGCTCATCGCTGTGGAATCTTCCGTTTACCTGAAATACTTTATCACCCTTATGCGCTTTCAGGTATTGTGCAATACTGTAAGCCATAGTTGCATCCCAGGTTGATTGTCCCATGACCATATCCATTCCGGGTGCGGTAACTGCAGCTGCACCGGCAGTGGTATCGTGACCGCTCATTACATCCACCAACTTATCAAAGTACGGACCGCTTGCTGTGTCGAAAGGAAGGGGTGCAATATGATCTTTGCTTGCTTCGGGTAAGGCCATGAGTCCCTGCATCCCTTTTCGCACGGCGAGGCTTGAATATCTGCCGGCGGCGTTAGCGCACACTACATGCAAATTATTTGTTTTGGCATATTCCACCATGGGTTTATAGTCGCGATAATTGCTCCACACACGCGCATCTTTCACGAATTGTTTTTCTTTTATCAATCCGGCAAGATATTCATCCATCACCGGCTGCACATCGCGGTCGAACATTTCCATCGACAAGGCGGTTTTTGCTCCGTAAGATTTGTGCATCATCTCAAATAATGTTGCTTCGAGATAATGGCCTACAGAGTCGTTGTGTTCTTCGCCAAAAAACAAGACATCAACATGCTGCATTTCGGCAACTATGGAATCCAGGTTTTCAATTTGTTTAGTCCTGGTATTATAGACAATATAATTTTGTTGAGAGAGTTGAGCCTGCATTGTAATAGTTATGCAGGATACCAAAATGAGTATCAAATGTCGCATGATGTAAAATTACGAAACGAAGATTAGAATAAGCGAGCAACAAATCATTGAAGAAAGGCAATTATTATCACCTTAGCATCTTTCAATCAAATTCCCAGGTGATTTCGCCCATGGCAAATGACGTGATTTTTCCATTCATATCAACTATCATTCGTCCTTCCGGATCCACACCTGTCAATACACCCTGAAAACTTTGGTTATCATGTATAAATCGAAAAGATTGCTGATAGGCCATCAGATGATCAAGATAAGCCTGATGCATATCAGCATCGTGTCCGGCGCGCAAACGCAGATAATGATGTTCGAGGTGGATATGCAATTTTTGCAAAAGATCGTCGATATGGATTTTATGCCCGCTGATAGCGGCAATTGACCCTGCCCTGGGAGCTTCGGGGCCAAATTTCATCTGATTTACATTAATGCCTATACCTGCCACCACCCATTGCACCCTGCTATTGACAGAAGATTCTATGAGTATGCCTGCCACTTTGTGGTTACCTGAAAAGATGTCGTTAGGCCATTTAATGCGTGTTTCGGGTAAAAATTCTGCCACGGTATCACGAACCGCAAGGGCAATGGCTTTGTTAAGAGTGAACATACCGGCAGGGGCGAGGAAGGTAGGTCGCAGCAGGTAGCTGACCGCCAGATTCAATCCCGGTGCTGATTCCCATCGTTTTCCTGACTGTCCGCGGCCATTAGTTTGGTCGGAAGCGGTTATGGCCAAACCCTCGGGAGCTGTAGGATGCACCTCAAGATAGCCTTTCAGCCAATTGTTGGTGCTGTCGGCAGATGCCAGTCGGATATGGCGCTTTCCTATAAAGAGGGTATGGGACAAAAGAATTCGTAATTTTGCAACCTTTAACAAAGTAAGTGAGAAAATCGAAAAAGCAGGCATTGCCTCTGCAATATTCCTTAACAGAGCTCGTCATAGACAGTATCCTTGATAAAAAAGGGGAAGAAGTGGTTCATTTGGATCTGACTGCTCTACCGGACGCTGTCAGTGACCATTTTATCATTTGTCATGCCGATTCCACCACGCAGGTGCGGGCAATTGGAAACCATATTCTCGAAAATGTGTTTGAGAAGTCAGGTGACCGCCCGTTCAGCAAAGAGGGACTCGACAACGCCGAATGGATCATTATCGACTATATGGATGTTGTAGTGCATGTTTTTTATAAAGAGAAGCGTTACTTCTATCAACTCGAGGACCTGTGGCATGATGCCGTGATGAAAAAAGTGAGTTAATACCGTATATACTATTCAATGAGTACCGAACAGAATAATCAAAACAAGACAAAACCGAATGGCAATCGCAAATTCAATTTTTATTGGATATACGCGATCATTGCTGTGATTCTTATCAGTTTCCAGTTTTTCCCTTTTCAAGGCTCCCCTGTCGTGTTGAAAGATATCAGCACTTTCAAAGACGACATGTTATTGAAGGGTGACGTAAACCGCATTGTAGTGGTGAATAAGGAATATGCCGAAATCTTTATCAAAGAAGACAGTCTTAAGAAAAAAATATACACCGACGATAAGGTTCCTGAAAAAGGTGCACAGTATAAATGGATCATCGGTGATACTGAAACATTCGAGCGTCAACTAACTGAATGGCAGGAAGGCAAAACCAGTCAGCCTGTTACTATCATGTATGAAACACGCCATAATATTTTGGTGAGTTTATTGAGTTGGATATTACCGTTCGTGATCATACTTGTGATTTGGATTCTTGTGATGCGCAGGGTAACCGGCGGCTCGGGAATGGGCGGTGGAGGTCAGATATTTAATATCGGCAAGTCGAAACCGCAGATGTATGACAAGGACACGAAAGTGAATGTCACCTTTAATGATGTGGCAGGATTGGATGAGGCGAAGGAAGAGGTGATGGAGGTTGTAGACTTCCTGAAAAACCCGAAAAAATATACTTCACTTGGGGGTAAAATTCCTAAAGGTGTGTTACTGGTAGGTCCTCCGGGAACAGGTAAAACATTGCTTGCAAAGGCGATGGCTGGAGAAGCGCAGGTACCATTCTTCAGTATTTCAGGTTCCGATTTCGTAGAGATGTTTGTGGGTGTAGGTGCGAGCCGTGTGCGCGACCTTTTCCGTCAGGCACGTGAGAAAGCACCTTGTGTGATCTTTATTGATGAAATCGATGCCATTGGTCGTGCGCGTGGTAAAAACATGATACAAAGCAACGATGAACGTGAAAATACATTGAACCAGTTATTGGTGGAAATGGATGGATTCGGCACTGATAAGGGTGTAATCATTCTGGCAGCTACCAACCGTCCGGATGTATTAGATCCTGCATTACTTCGTCCGGGTCGATTTGACCGTCAGATATCTATTGATAAACCGGATCTTGCAGGTCGTGAGCAGATATTCAATGTGCATTTGAAACCGATTAAAGTATCGCCTGAAGTAGATGCGCATAAATTGGCTGTGCAGACACCGGGATTTGCAGGTGCTGATATCGCGAACGTATGTAACGAAGCTGCATTGATCGCTGCACGTCGCGGAAAGAAATTTGTTGAATTACAAGATTTCAATGATGCCATTGATCGTGTGATCGGCGGGTTGGAGAAAAAGAATAAAATCATTTCACAGGAAGAGAAAAAGATCGTTGCTTATCACGAAGCAGGTCATGCCATTTGTGGCTGGTATCTGGAATATGCCGATCCACTGGTGAAAGTATCTATTGTTCCGCGTGGTATGGCTGCATTGGGATATGCGCAGTATCTGCCAAAAGAACAATATCTGTATACAAAAGAACAGCTCACCGATATGATGTGTATGACATTAGGTGGTCGTGCTGCTGAGGATATTATTTTCGGTCGTATCAGCACCGGTGCCCAAAATGACCTGGAGCGCATCACGAAGATGTCGTATGCCATGGTGAGCATTTACGGTATGAATGAGCGCAT
>JAIBBA010000220.1 GCA_019694895.1 Chitinophagales bacterium | reverse complement strand
AAGAAAATATTTGATCACGCTTTAAGTCTTATTCCCGCTAAAGCATCGGAATGTTTATATATTGGCGACAGCCCCGATGTCGATGGCAAAGGTTCAATAGATGCTGGGATGTCTTTTATTTGGTTTAATCCTGCAAAGAAAGAAAATAAAGAAGGCTATCGTGAAGTGCAGCATTTGAGTGAAATTGCTGCTTTACTCTGACATTATTGAACAAAAAAAAGACCGCAATGAAAATTGCAGTCTCCTCTATAAATTATGTATCCTGTTATTTCTTAGGATCCTCAGTTTTTTCAGCTGGTTCCGGTTTTGCAGCACTCACCCCAATGCTCAACTGATGGCAAGATCCGGCATCGGTGGCTTTTATTTCTCCTGTTGTCTCAACCGCTGCAGCTTCTCCTGTAGTGGTAACTTCAGTTGAAACGCCGGCTCCTTCGGAAGTTGCGGTGGTTGTTGCTCCGGAACGACTTACACCATGACTGCAGCATGATCCTGTTCCGGTGCATTTAATGTTTCCTTGCTCAGCTTCAACAGCTTTGATTACCGGTGCGGCAGTTGTCACTTGTTCTGTGGCAGTAACAGTTGTTGTAGTCGTAGCGGTAGTTGCTGTTTGAGCCATGGCAACAGTAACACCAAAGGCCGTTACTAATGCGAAAGAGAGCAGTTTTTTCATGATATTAAGTTGTGATTATATACTAAAGATATAAAAAAATCAATTGTGACGCATCACGCGAGCTAAAACTGTTTGACCGCCTTTTACTTTTTCGCCGATTTTCACTTCAACCTTTGAATCTAAAGGCAGGAATAAATCCACACGTGAGCCGAATTTAATAAAGCCGAATTCGGAACCTTGTGTCACAGCATCACCTTCATCAACATAAAATTTGATTCTTCTTGCTACGGTACCTGCAATCTGGCGCATCAGAATTTCTACATTATCATCCTCATCCTCAATAACAAAGGTGGTGCGCTCGTTTTCGGTAGAACTCTTTGGATGCCAAGCCAGCAAATATTTTCCGGGATGGTATTTAAAGTATTTTACCTGTCCACTGATAGGATTTCTGTTCACATGCACATTTTTCACGCTCATGAAAATGGAAACCTGCAAACGGCGGTCTTTAAAATATTCTCCCTCATAGGTCTCTTCAACAACTACAACCTTTCCATCGGCAGGCGCTATGATAGAGCCTTCTTCAATGAACAGACTGCGCTTCGGATTGCGGAAAAACGACATCACAAAGATGATGCCTCCCAACGATGCTATCAATACTAAGGTATTGAACAGCCTGGCTTCGGGCATAAAATAGTGCGTGCAGAAGTTGAGGATCACTAAAAACACCAAAAAACCTATGATGATCTTGCGACCTTCTTTATGTATAAAACGTGTAAATTTCATTTCTTTGAATGAGCTATAGCCCGCAAAAATAACACTTTTTGGGCGTTTTGGGTTCATGAGCCACCTGCTACCTGATGAAATCGATGTAGAAGACAGCAGCCGGAACTGCAAACATGAAGCCGTCGAAGCGGTCCAGAAATCCGCCATGACCGGGCAACAGACTCCCGGAATCCTTGATTTGAACGCTTCGTTTTAACATCGACTCAACCAGATCGCCAAAAGTGCCGGCTACCGAAACTACCAGGCCTAGCACTATCCATTGTGTTGCACTGATGTATTCCGGGTAAAATCTGCTGAGCACAAACCCACATGCCATGGTGCATAGCAATCCACCAATAAAGCCTTCCCAGGTTTTTTTTGGTGAAATGGACTCGAACAACTTGTTTTTACCGAAAAGTCTTCCCGCGAAGTAAGCAAAAGTATCGTTGCTCCACACTAAGCACAACAAACCAAGTGCAAAAGCTTGCTGAAAGTTACCGGCTCCATAATTCATGTACAGGCCAAAAGGAAATACCACATATAACAATCCTAATACAGTTAGTCCGACCTGCTGAAAAGGAAATTCGCGTTTGAGATATAATTCAACTATTAGCGTAATCGGTATGATTAGGAGTAGGAGCTCAATCAAAACATCATTTTGAATATAATTATATAGTAGCCCATTTATTATTCCTGTTTGCAATGTCATTATCATTATCCCAAAGGCAAGCGGTAGTCCCATCACAATCCACTTGCCGCGAGCAGGAGTAGCTGAAGTAGTTCTCACATATTCCAGATGTGTCAGGAAACCTATCAGCATAAAAACGGCATAAAAGGCTGTTCGATCAACAAAAATGCTTCCAATAATAATGACTACTCCCACAAGAGCAGTTATAATGCGTAAAACGAGATTGTTCATTCAGGTAAATTATAAATTAATTCCAGAGCTTCCTCTGCTTGTTTATCGTGTACGTATAATTCGAATTTCACCGGCATCACATCACCACCAAAAGGCATGGGTGGTTTTTCAAATAATACGGCATAGATGGCATGCTGCTGCAATTCACTCATCAGATAGTTCGCCTCCATCCTGTCGTACGTCGAGTACACCTGCATCCAGTCTTTTTCCATGCGATTCCTTGTTGCGATATAGGTACAGCAATAAAAATACAAAAGGTGCTGCAATCAATCCAAACCAAATATTACTTGATTCGGTGATATCTCCTTGTATTACTCCGCGATGTGTCAGAAAAATTGCCGTAACCGTTAGCAGATTATTGATGAAATGTGCCCAAATCGGTGCCCATAAACTCCTGCTGTAATAAAATAAGTAACCATTCAGGGCTCCCAAAAGTAAACGCGGAAAAAATCCGAAAAATTGTAAGTGAATGGCACTGAATAATGTTGCAGATACCCAAATCGCCAAATGTGGTTTCCCGGTTCCTTTTTCAATTAGTCCCTGTAACACACCTCTGAATAATAATTCTTCTCCTATTCCTGCAATTACGCAAATCACAAGTATGTTTACCAATAAACCGGAAATGGTTTCTGTGCGAAGGAAAATATCTGTTTGTATGATCGCCTGTTGCTCCCACAATCGCATGGTGTCTTCTATGCTGCTCCATGCCGACGGCAAATGCAACCCTGCATTCCAGTCGTCGATTACGGCAATTGAAAATGATGCAGCAATGATGATGAAGGGAATTAAAATAAATCCATTGATGGTCGGTGTTTTTTTTAACCTCAAAAAATCACCCGGCTTTTCACCAAGTAATTCAGCGAAAAATAAAGACACCAAAACAAATCTTCCCAAAGAGGTAATTGCCTGATACCATTTTAATGCAGAAGCTTCCACATCATTTATCTCATCGGCCGATTTAATCGTGCTGAGCGACAATATCAATTTTGTAGTATCCATTCCGGGATACATGGCGTTGATGATACCGTTTGCGAGAAATACAAATAGGGCCTCGGTAATAATATATACTCCGGCCAAAATCAGCAGCTGACCAAGCCAATGGATATGCCTTATACTTCCCAACATTTAACAAAGGTAAGGAAAGAGGAAAGAGGAAAAAGGAGAGAGGAGAGAGGAG
>JAIBBA010000093.1 GCA_019694895.1 Chitinophagales bacterium | reverse complement strand
GGTGGTGAATAATGGTAGTTTTACGCCACAACCACATCTAAAATGGAACAACATAAATTTCGCCCCGAGAGTCTGATGATGAGCTTTGGTTACAAGCCCGAGCTGAGTGAGGGGGCCGTGAAATGCCCGATATTTCAAACCAGCACCTTCGTATTCCGAAATGCTGAAGCCGGCAAACGCTTCTTCGAAGTGGCATATGGCCTCAGCAGTCCGGAACCCGGCGAGGAACAAGGTCTCATCTACTCGCGACTCAACAACCCCGACCTCGAGATCCTCGAAAACAGGCTTACGCTTTGGGATGAAGCCGAAGCTTGTGCTGTGTTTTCAAGCGGCATGAGCGCCATCTCTACCGTGCTCCTCGAATTCCTGCAACCCGGACAATATGTGCTTTTCAGCGCACCGGTGTATGGTGGAACTGATCACTTCATTAAACATGTATTGCCAAAATGGGGCATCGGACACGCTGCCTTTGATGCAAACAGCTCTGAGGAGGAGATACATGCCATCATTCAGGAAAAAGGCGCTGATGCCCTTGGCCTGATCTACGTAGAAACGCCTGCCAACCCTACCAATGCGCTTATCGATATGGAAATGTGCAAGCGCATCGCCGATGTATATAGCAACGATAAAAAGGTTTACCTGGCAGTTGATAATACTTATATGGGGCCATTGTGGAGCCACCCTTTGAAGCACGGCGCTGACATCGTGATGTATTCGGCTACAAAATATATCGGAGGTCACAGCGATGTAATTGCTGGAGCTGTTTTGGGTGGAAATGAAGTAATGACGCGCATTAAAACCATGCGCACATTTATGGGAAATATGATGAGTCCGAATACCGGATGGTTGCTGATGCGCAGTTTAGAAACATTAAAACCGCGCATGGAATTGCAAGCGCAAAATGCAATGAAAGTTGTTGAATTTCTAAATGAACATCCGAAGGTTGAGAAGGTGTATTATTTAGGTTTAATTCCAGAAGGAACACCTGAATATCACATTTATCGCAATCAATATTCATCACCCGGCGCCATGTTAAGTTTTGATATTATTGGGGGTGAAAAAGAAGCGTTTACTTTTTTGAATAGTCTGAAACTTATCAAACTTGCCGTTTCACTAGGTTCAACAGAATCGCTTGCTGAACATCCTGCTACGATGACGCACGCAGATGTATCGCCTGAGGACAAACAGAAATTAGGTATATCAGAAAAATTAATTCGCTTAAGTGTCGGCGTAGAATATTATGAAGACCTTATCTTCGATATTGAACGCGCTTTGAGTCATGTATAAGCACTAGTCAAAGGATCAAATTATTTGACATAATATCACTCGGAGAACTTCGTCAGCATTTGTGTTGCCTGAAGTTTTCCTTTGTCGTCGTAGCTCTCCATTTTCACGAGACCAACGTTTTTCGACATCCACATCACCGAATGTGATTTGGAGGTAAACATAGATTTTACTTCAGTGTCTGCGGAATATTTCATACACTCGAATGTTCCTGCAGTTGTTGTCATAGATTCAAATCCTTCTACCTTGCGATTCGTCGTGTTGATGGTCATTGTCATAAATGGAGTGCCATTTAATTTAATGGTCATGCTGCTTGTTTGATCAGGAAGTGACTGACCAGCTACCGGATGCGCAGGAAATTCAACAAATGTGTTTTCCATTTCCACTTCAGCACCTTCCATTCCGGCCATTTCTTTAGGAAATGCATTGCTGAGGTCCATATAAAATTTATCCTGCTGGCATTTCATGATTACATCGCTGTTTGATACTTCTTTGTCTTTGGCATCCATAACACGAACATTCAAAGTAGAGGCAAAGCCACCATCTATAGCGTCATAGGCCTTCACAGTGCTAACTGATTTAGAAGTCATTTTCCCCTTCGCATCATAACTGGTCTGTTCCATAGATGTGCCGACTTTATTAGCGAAATAAGATTCACAGTTATCGCCGGGATAAAAGGCAGTAGTGAGGAAGAAAATAAGCGCCGCAGCACCTGTAATCATGCTTTTCATAAAACGGATTTTATACAAAGTTACAATATCCTGCAATGTTATTGGAGTGAGGAAAATCAATCTTAGGATAGTGATTAATACACACACTGCTCAAACTCAACAACTTAGGCAACGGTTTTCTGATGCAATTCTGCCTGATAAAGCAGAATATTTCTTTTTAAAATAAAATAAGCTCGCAAAACAAGGTATCGATAATTATTCATTGCCTTATATAGTAGTGACAAATTTTCTTCGACATAATTACCAAGCAAAAAATACTCAATATGTCTGGAAGTAAATGACTGCATATTTTTCATCATATCTTCGGTGATTTCCGACTGATAAAAAGTATCAGATAATATTTTATTGATTTCGGTTTTCAATTTATCTTCAAGCGGTCTTACAAGCGCCAATCTGCGATCAATTTCTTCATGCGATGTTTGAACACTTACGAATTCGAGTTTAGAAGCCAGATGCGAATAAATTTGCAATTTCCTTTCTAAATCAGCGGCATAATCAAACAGTGTTTGATACATGGTCTGCAATTTAGGTGCTAATCCTAATTTTTGTTCTAGAGAGATAAATGTGGCGTAGATACGAATATCATGTGCTTTGTTTTCAGCCGTAAGTTTATCGAGCTCCGGCTTCAAATTATCAACTAACGTGAGCGCCTTTTTTCGCGAATAACGGATACCGTCAAAATCAAATGACTTCACCTGAGTAAATCCATTGCCAATATCTTTTAGTACATTGATATCACTCGCCAGACCAATTTCCGCATATACACTTTCAACAGCTTTGTCAGAATACAATTCTTCCATCAAAATCGTTTCTGAGGAAGGTGTTACCTCTCCGGGATTGAATACTTCAATGTTTTTGTCGTCGTAGTATGAATTAAAAATTGCCGGGAAAGCATTAGACTCAAACTTTTCTCTATATGCTGTTATGAGTGTTTCCGGTGATTCAAATGAGGTGTTTCCTTTGTAAGTTACATTGGAAAATAAATTGGCTGTAACCTGTTTATAGGTGTTTCCTGCATTACGAAGCAAGGTTTTTGCGGGTTGATGCTGTAATCCGCTTGCATGAAAACCGGTATTTTCCAGGCGGGTGACTCTGTCTTTCGTTGTCGGGTGACTAGCCCATTGGTCTTTAATTACCAATCGCGATTTGTTAAATCTGTTTTGCTCCTCTTCTGTAACATTTGGCAGATCATTTTCAACCCGAATTTTATTTATCTCCGCTAAAAATTTCAAGACAAGTGTTTGATCGGCGTAGATGTTTTCGCTTTTTATATTTTGAGAGGCCTTTTCATTATAATAATTCAACACTTCATTATAAGATGCAGAGGATATTGAAAATCGCATCAGCGCAGTTTTTAATGGCTCGTAACCCGTTATACTCGCTGCAATCTCATCGGCATGAAATTCCATTTCCCTGGAAAGGCTGCTATAGCTTTTATTTACCAGCTCATACATTTTCCTGAGCAGGTATTGTATCCCATTTATAATATGAAAAGCCAGCATAACAAAAATAGCGATATAACCACTCACGCTTCCCCATCTGGATGCCATGCTTCCAAATGAATCGTTGTCGTACAACATATTAAAAATTACTTTATTCACATTGTACACATAGCTTCCCACCTTCATGGTTCGTTGCGAGAAATGTCCGAATTCATGCGACAACACCGCTTTCAACTCTTCAGCGGTAAGTGTATTCAACAGTCCGATGCCAATAATAAGATTCTTTCGTATAGGCAGGAACATACTCCAAAAACTGGAATCGTAAAACACGGCAGCATTTACATCAGCCGACCAGTATACCTTTTTGGGTTTAGCGGTTTTTACCTGCTCAACGATATCATCGATCATGTCGAATAAAGCAGGCTCTTCAGCACGAGTGACTTCTATCAAATGTGATCTGTCATACTTATTTGAAGTAAATAAAAATTTCAATAAAAATATTAAAATCAAGGAACCTAAACTGGCCATACCAACTCCCAAAACAAGGGTAATAAATGCAGGGGAGGCAAGAATGATAAATATTCCGCCCGCTATCGAGGCAGCCGTTAGTCCGACAGCTAATGCTATAAGTATCAGATAAACTAATACAAATAATAAAATTACAATTACTACTCTGGTAGTTTGCTTTTTGAATTCGGCGGTAAGCCGCACAGTTTGAGTGCTCATGAGGAAAATGCTTTCGACAAATATAGGAAAACAAACTACCTCTAACAACAAGTATTACAATATGTAATCTTCTGGCTTAATCAAGCAAATACCATCAAGGAAGATTCCCTTCGAACAATGACTTCTCAAGTGCATACCAATTACACAAATCGCTTTCATAGAAAAAGGTATTTTTAAATTGAAAACCATTCTTCCGTAAAATGCGATTGGATGCAATATTGTTTACATGGGCTGCTCCATAAATAATGTCGGCTGGCAAGTGAGTAAACCCATATTGCAAAATAAACGGACTGCATTCTGAAGCGTAGCCTTTACCCCAATATTGGCGTATGAGGCGATATCCATAGTCATAATAATTCACGTGACCATTGGTTTCTTCCTTCACCAATTTCAATCCGGCCCAGCCGATAAAATCACCACTAAACTTTTCAACTACAGCCCAGCGACCAATGCCATTGTCTACATACTGCTTCATCACAAAGGCGATGACGTCTTTGCATTGTTGCAGGCTTGTTACCGGCTGATTACCCAAGTAGCGGTGCACTTCAGCATCGGAATCAAGTTTATAAAAACCGTCGACGTCATCCGGAGTGACTTCTCTAAGAATAAGTCGCGGTGTTTCTAGAATCATATACTAATTTACCGAATTTATAGAAATGGCTATAACAGCAGTATTGTCAGACAACTGCTTTTGTTAATGCTTCGAGCAATGATTTAGCATGTTGCATGCTTTGCACCTGCTCGAATACTAAAATCAGATGCTTGTCGGTTTGTTTTATTGTGCCCGGACTTCTCTTCTGAGCAATAGCCTGCATAATATTTTGGAACAGCGGACTGTCATAAAATACAGAAGCCGAATTCTCGACAAAATAGCATCTGAGTTTTCTGCTTTTAAAAATAATCCGTTCCATACCCAGGTCTTTTGCCAACCAACGAAGGCGAATTCCGTTAAACAACTCTTCCACCTGTTTTGGCAATTTTCCGAAGCGATCTGCCAGCTCGTTTTTAAAAGCTGTTACTTGTTCTTCATTTGAGATATTATCCAGTCTTGTATAAATGGTCATGCGTTCCGAGATGCTTGAGATGTATTCATCGGGTATCAACATTTCAAGATCTGTGTCAATTTGCACATCGCGCACGTACTCTTGTTTTTCGTGCACCTGATCGGCAAAGATTTCTTTGAATTGTGTTTGCTTTAATTCACGTATGGCTTCATCAAGTATTTTATGATATACATCATAACCAATTTCAGCAATAAATCCACTTTGTTCACCGCCCAGCAAATTCCCCGCTCCACGAATGTCGAGATCGCGCATGGCGATTTGGAAACCGCTTCCCAGATCAGCAAACTGCTCAATTGTTTTGAGCCGTTTCCTGGAATCATCCGGAAGAGCAAAAACCGGTGGTGATATGAGGTAGCAATATGCTTTTTTATTGCTCCTCCCTACCCTGCCGCGCAATTGATGCAAGTCGCTCAACCCGAAATGATGCGCATTATTGATAATGATAGTATTTGCATTGGGAATGTCAAGTCCGCTTTCCACAATATTGGTACACACCAATACATCGTAATTCCTGGTGATGAATTGCATCATATGATCTTCCAACACATCTCCTTCCATTTGACCATGTGCAACACCGACATGCAAATCGGGGCATATTTTTTTGATGAGAGCTGCAGTTTCTTCAATATCTCTTACCCGATTATGAATAAAGTAAACTTGTCCGCCGCGATAAATTTCATGATAAATGGCATCTCTGATAAAATCAGCATCAAACGATTTAATTTCAGTTTGAATGGGCTGACGATTGGGAGGTGGCGTGTTAATAATACTCAGATCGCGTGCCCCCATCAACGAAAACTGCAAGGTTCGAGGAATTGGTGTTGCCGTCAATGTCAGTGTATCAATATTAGCTCTAAAGGCGCGCAATTTTTCCTTTACCGTTACACCGAATTTCTGTTCTTCATCTACAATGAGCAAACCCAGATCTTTGAATTTAATTTTCTTTCCTATGATGGCATGTGTGCCGACTAAAATGTCAATTTTACCGGCTTCCAATAATTCTAGTGTTTGCTTTTTCTCTTTGTCAGATTTAAATCGATTGATGTAATCAACTCTTACGGGAAAATCTTTCAGTCGCTCGGAAAATGTTTTATAATGTTGTGTAGCCAAAATAGTGGTAGGCACCAAAACAGCAACTTGTTTACCATCACATACGGCCTTAAATGCTGCGCGGATGGCAATTTCTGTTTTCCCGAAGCCCACATCGCCACAAACCAGTCTATCCATAGGATAGGGTTTTTCCATATCGCGTTTTACATCAACAGTAGCGCGGTTTTGATCAGGTGTATCTTCATATATAAAGCTTGCCTCAAGTTCATTTTGAAGGTATCCATCCTGACTATATGCAAATCCTTTAGCCGCTTTTCGTTTCGCATATAATTGAATCAGGTCTTTAGCAATATCTTTTACACGTGTTTTTGTTTTACGCTTGAGTTGTTCCCATGCGTCGCTTCCAATTTTATTTAATTTCGGCTCTGTTCCTTCCTTGCCTACATATTTAGAGATTTTATGTAAACTATTGATGTTTACGTATAACAGATCATTGTCGCGATACACCAGACGCACCGCCTCCTGTATCTGACCGTTAACCTCAATTTTCTCTAAACCCGAATACACGCCCACGCCATGATCGATATGTGTTACATAATCTCCCGGACGCAACTCCATCAATGTTTTCAGGGTAACGGCATCATTTTTTGAATAACCAGATTTTACGCGATAGCTATGATGTCGCTCAAATAGCTGATGGTCGGTAAAACAGACCACATGCATATCGTGATCAATAAATCCCTGTGCAATAGTGGTTGAAGGTTTGCCATCCTCCTTGATAATTGGAATTACCGGAGTATAATCAACTTTAGCATTCAGATCGGTGAATATTTCATGAAAACGCTCCGCCTGACGTGCATTACTCATGAAAATAAAAATATCGTATCGCTTACTGCGCAGTTCTTTTAGTTGCGCGATAAGTGTTTCGAAATTTCTGTTAAACAAAGGTTGCGGAACGGTGTCAAAAACAATGGTACGGGCATCCGGAAAACTACTGTTGAGTCCGAATTCTATCCAACTGAATCCAGGTACTTCGCTCAGCAAATCATCTGCACTCAGCAATAACTCCTGCGGCGGGTGTTGTCGGAATGGATGATCAACATGCAGCATGTTTTCCTTGCTGACAACCGCATACCAATCGTGCGCTTTCTCGTAAACTTGATTTATTACTTCAAAGGTATATCTTGCATCTTTACACCAAACGAGTGTATCCTTCGGTAGTGTATTTAATAGTGAAGCCTTTTGTTCTTCGCGGAACTGTGTTTGAATATTAGGCACGATAGTTACCTGCGCAATCATTTTTTGCGATATCTGCGAAGCGGGGTCGAAAACACGTATACTTTCAACCTCATCGTCAAATAATTCTATGCGATAGGGCAGGTCGTTGCCGAAAGAAAAAATATCTATGATTCCTCCTCGTACCGAAAACTGGCCGGGTTCATATACAAAATCGTTGCGATCGAATCCGTTTTCAATGAGCACATCAATGATAAACTGGTCATCAAGTTTTTCGCCTTTTTTTATGTAGATGATCTGTTTTTCAAGCGCCTCGGGAATAACAAATTTTTCGACCAAAGCCTCAGGATAGGTGATAATGATTTCACCCCGAGTATGCGAATGTGCTATTCTGTTAATTGCCTCTGTGCGTTGAAGGATATTGTTTGTGCTGATCTCATCAAAGCTATTTTGCTTTTTAAATGAATCAGGAATAAACAATACGTCCTTTCCCGGAAACAATGTTTCAATATCATTCAAAAAATACCCGGCTTCTTCCTTATCGTTGAGAATAAACAGGTGGTGACGTTGCTGTTTTTTATAAATTGCGGAGGCTACAAACGACGGTAAAGAGCCTGCAATGCCCTTCAGATGGAGGTTTTGAGGCTTTTCTCCTATCTGTTCATGTAACTGCTTAATCCTATCATCATGCTCCCTGTATTTTTCGGGAAGCGCTAACCATTCCATGAAAGGTGCAAAGATAAGAAATGCCGTTTGACTTGCTGGAATTAGTTTCCATGTGCAATTAATTTGGTCCGAATTAAAGTCAGTTTTCATTATTTAATGAACTTTTTACTACTTCAAGACCTTACCTTTGCATTATGTCTTTATTACCATGGCAAAATGCAACAGTGGTTGATGTTGTTGCCCACAATGCACACACAAAGAGCTATTTCCTCGCAGCTGAGGGTGTTGAGGTGTTTGCATTTAAACCGGGACAATTTGTAACCTTCGACCTACCTATAGCCGACAGACCAAGTCAACGCATGCGCAGCTATTCCATAGCCTCAGCTCCCGGAAATAATAATGTATTTGAATTAGTTGTTACACATAAGCCCAATGGCGCAGGATCCGGTTATTTCTTTGATCATTGCAGCATCGGACATCAATTAAAATTCCGCGGACCGCAAGGTACATTTGTTTTGCCCGATTCATTTAATCTGCCTATAGCTTTGATTTGCACAGGCACCGGTGTTGCGCCATTTCGCTCACAGGTGAAATATCTTTTAGAGAATAACATCACTATTCCCGAGATACATTTAGTTTTCGGAACCCGCACTTTAAGCGACGCACTTTATAAAGAAGAGTTTGAATCGCTTGCAGCAGCACATCCGCATTTTCACTATCACCTTACCTTAAGCAGGCCTGATCACAACTGGAAAGGCAAGCACGGTTATGTGCATGAGTTATATACTGATATTTGTAAAAATGGTACGGTAGATATGGATTTTTTCCTGTGTGGCTGGCGCATGATGGTGAATGAAGCACGAACCCGCCTGCAAGATTTAGGCTACCCAAAAGAACGCGTGCATCTGGAAGTATATGATTGATATAATGCTACCGAAACAATCCCTCCAGCACATCAAGGGAACGTACTTCTCCGAAATCGCTTAAATGCAATTTATAATAATTGATTAACCAATGCACCAGGCTTCTTCTATCCGAAGCAGGAATTTGCATCTGGTCGTAATTTTTTAGTTCCGGGTCTATACAATTTCGAAGATACATAGCTCCGTTTTCAGAAATATAATTGGTGTGTCGCGGCATTAATTGGGTAAAGGCGCCTTCCTCCAAATCAAATATATGGCCGGTACAAATGTTAGGGTAAAATCCAAGGTATTTACTCAGTCCCAATAAAAACCAGATATGATGTGCACCAATTTTTTTATCCGTTTGATCAAGGTCGATGAAGCTCTCAAATAAAAAATCAAAAAGTGCTTCGTTTTGTTCCTCTTCTCGAATAATGCGATTTAACAATTCTATATAAAACAATAACAAGCCACCTTTAATTACATTAAAGGGTAGTTGCTCGTAAATATGCGAGAATCGACATTCACTAATGCGCATCAATGCCCCTTGCTCTTTGTGATACACTACCATTTCGAGCAGATTTCCGTGTTGATATAAGGAACCCTTTCCTGTGTTTTTTGACGTATGAACACCGTTTACAATATAGCTCTGCAGTCCAAAAGCTTCGGTATATACCTTTGCTATCACACTGGTATCACCATATCGTGTGGTGCGCAAAACAATGCCTCTGGTTTTATGGAGCAAGGGAAAAATCTTTTTGTAAAGCTAGCTAATAGCCGAAATTAATGTTGCGATTTATTTCAACAAATCCGGTAAACAAATAAGCCGAAATTATTTTGAAGAAATTACAAGTATTTTGGAAACCGCTGTTTCGCTGCCATCCTCATTAGAAGCATACACCATGTAAACACCTGTAGCTGCGCGTTTACCATCATATCCGTTGCCATCCCACACTGCCTGACCACCAAGCGCAATGGTTTGATAAATTGTTCGGCCCGCCATATCTGTTATGCGTACTTCAGCATCTGCTGTGAGTCCGCTAATTGCGATGCTCCCTGTATAATCCTCTCTTACCGGATTTGGAAATGCCTTTACACTTGTTATTTCTCCCACTCCTTCAGTTGCCGTATAACGATATGAAATAATACCCTTATCGGTACCGAAATAAACATCACCCGTAGTTCCGTCTATTTCAATATTTAATACCGTATTCGATATTAACGGTGAGTTATCGGAATTAAAATATAATAATTGTTCAGTGCCGTCAGCGCTGATCAAAAATGCGCCGCTGTTGGTGCCCACCCATTTCCTGTTTGCTCCGTCAACTGCAATCGTATTTACAATATCATTGCGCAATAATTGCTCGTAATATCCCCCAAGATTAACCAATGGTTGTGTTGCATCGCCTGCTGTTGTTCCGGTATACACTTCAGAAGGATTATAAAAAATTGTAATGCCTTCACTCGTGCCCACCCAGATCTCACTTTGTTTATCAACGGCAATACAGTTGATATAATTGGTATGGAGATTTCCATTTCCGGCTCCGGCACCCAGCACTTTTATTAAATCATCCGATTGATCGTCGATGGTGCCTTGTTCATTAAATACGAGAATACCATTACCACGAGGTAATTGTATCCATTTCGTATTAAATTCATCAATGGCTATTTGTCCCAACTGATTAAATACATCCGCGGTTAATCCCGGATTAAAATGTGCCCAGGTACCATCAGCTTTACGCACGGCTATTGGGTCAATCGATCCAAAATTCGATATCCATAAATTGCTGCTCGAATCCACTGCCAACCCTCCAACGCGATAAGACCCCGGATCGCCCACTGCATTTTCGAGATAGCCCTGTTTATACAATTGCATAACTCCCGTTGAGCGATCATAGGCAACAAGACCGCCACCGAATGATCCCATATAAACGACATTATTTTTCTTATCTACATCAACGGTGATAAAATCATAAACACTATCCAGAATACCGAAACCATATTGATTAAGCGTATTCCAGAATCCGTAATCATAGGCGAAAAAACCTGCGTGATTATATTGATAATTCCAAGAGGCATTTATTTCCCCGGGAGCAACATAAAGTACATTGCCTGCACTTTTCATATCGGTAACATCGCTGGTGCCGGGACCATTTGGCAAATACGATTTAAACTGCGCGCCATCATATGCTAATAGCCCCCTATAAAGATCGGCAATCCATAGCTCACCATCATCTCCAAGTGTTGCTTCACTCGGGAAAAGCAGATCAACATCATTGGTTAAATCCGTTATGGTGCCGTCGGCTAAAAGTGTGATAATACGACTAGAGTCTGCGGGAGAATTAATTCCGAAAACCTGCGTAACAACCATCGCCTGCTCATCAACAGAAATGGAATTGGTATGCCAATTTTCTTCATACAGCCAGGGCATCCAAGAAGTGCCGTCGTATTGATAAATGGTATCGGCAACCTGAGCATAAAGCGTATGATTAAAATTTGCAACTTGTTTCACTTCGCC
>JAIBBA010000014.1 GCA_019694895.1 Chitinophagales bacterium | reverse complement strand
AAAAAACCGTATGCTGCCCGGAAATTTTTGCAGCACGTTGAAATAAATCCACAAGCGGTAATGAAGCAGCATCCCTTGCCTTACGGCGCCCTTCATCTTCAACCGGCCATCCCTTTTCATAATAAGGCGGATTGGATATTATCAGGTCATAAGCAGATGACTTTTCATCCAATTGCAAAAAATCACTATTTATAATTTTAATGCGATTACTCCAGGGAGAGCGTTTTGCATTTTCAATTGCCTCGAAACAGGCCGCTTCATCAATTTCAACCCCGGTGATCAGGGCTTCAGGAAATCGCTGAGCCATCATTATGGAAATGAGTCCGGTTCCGACCCCGATATCAAGAATATGTTCAACCTTTCCTTTACTGAACGCCCAGGCACCTAACAGCACGCCATCAACCCCAACTTTCATGGCTGAATCTTGTTGCAGAATGGTAAACTGCTTGAAGTTAAACGATGACATTGCGTTAAAAATGAGAAAAAAAGCTGATTTCTGAGGATGTAGTGTTAACTTTATTAGCTAAACACTGATGATGAAAAACAAATTACTCCTCCTTACGTCAGGTATTTTGATGTTTTCAGGTGCCTTTACACAGTTAACGTTAACACCTGAGCCAAATGATACTACCTTTATTTATTCTCTGGCAGGACCGGGAATAGTGGTATCTAATATTGAGAGAAATTGCCATACAGATGCATCTGCATTTTACAATAGCACGGATGCGAATGTGGGTATAGAAAATGGCATTCTCCTTTCCTCGGGAACAGCGGCCTCATCGGCAGGACCAAATGATGTTGGCGCAGCCTCTTCCTATTTAGATTATCCCGGAGATACTGATCTTGAAGGCCTTACCATGTGGCTCACGTACGATGCCTGTGCAATATCCTTTGATATGACCGTGATGGCAGATACCGTTAAATTGAAATATGTGTTCGCATCAGAAGAATATCCTGAGTTCACATTTTCAGGGTTCAACGACATATTTGCATTTTGGGTGAGCGGTCCCGGCATTCCAACGCCGGTAAACATTGCTACTGTTCCGGGCACAGACTTACCGGTATCAATTAACAACATCAACGCTACAACTTATTCAGATTATTATATCGAAAATGGCGATGGCTATATGACGCCATATAGTACCGATGATTACTATATTCAATTTGATGGCTTAACAACAGTTCTTGAAGCTAAACTAGCCGTAACCGCAGGTGAAACATACCATATGAAAATGGCCATAGCAGATGCTTCTGACGGTATTTATGATTCCGGCGTTTTCCTTGAAACAGGAAGCCTTGGAAGTCTTCGCATGCATACCGATGTGTTTGCAGATAATGATTTAACATTTGCTGTAGAAAAATGTGCATCAGGACATTTCACTTTCACAAATGAGATCCCATCAGCAGAACCATTGGTAATAGATTATATGATCGGAGGATCAGCAATTAATGGTGTTGATTATGAAACAATTCCCGAACAGCTCACCATACCTGCGTGGACATCAGAAGGCACTATTGACATTGTTCCTATTCACGATGTAATTGATGAGAGCTTTGAAAGTGTAATTCTTTATCTATACAATCCTCAGTCAGGCGTTATCTACGATACTGTTACCATGCTCATAGACGATGAACCGGCAGCAGCCTCTTTTGCATCTACTATTTCAGATTTGAGTGTTGCATTCACCGAAACAAGTGGTGCTGCTGTATCGCAATACTGGGAGTTTGGTGATGGCACCATATCGACAGAATCAAACCCGACACATATTTATGCAACAGCCGGTGTTTACAATGTTTGTGTAACAGGTTATAATGCTTATGGATGTTCTGATACCTATTGCGATATGGTAACTGTTGGTAATGTTGACATAAATGACTTACAAAACACCTTAAGCATTTCACCAAACCCTGTTGCAAATGTGCTGCAATTAGAAGGAACAGAAAATAATGCGGTAATCAATATATTGAATCTGCAAGGTGAAGTAGTGCTTACATCAACTGCTTACGGAAATTCTGTATCCATTGATGTTTCTGCACTGCCTGCAGGAATCTATACGCTTAGGGCAACACAAGGTAGTCAAATGGCAATAAGTAATTTTGAAAAATTATAAACTATAACACATATTTAATAAAAAAACCGCATCTAATCGGATGCGGTTTTTTTATTGCCATTTATATTCTAACAAACTTCGATGTATACATCTTTTCACCTTGCTTCACAGCAATCACATAAGAACCGGCTGCGAGGCCAGAAACCGGAATGTTATATGGCATGTCTTTATTTATGGTTGCCTTTGTTTTATATACAATATCGCCTTGCATATTCACAACAGTAACCTCAGCATTAGAGAAATAAGCAGGAATGGTGATTTGAATTTTTTCGGAGGCCGGATTTGGATACACGCTCATTAATGCTTCCTGATTGGCATCATGAATATTTATGGTAGGTAATTTTTCTATGGCAAATTCCCAGGCACCTCTGCCATAAGTTCCAAAGCGAACGGTATTAATTTCATCAACATAATCGACGCTCCAATAGGTTTGCAGTGGAGCATCATTAGCTGCTATATTATACCATTTACCTTCTGCAAGTACACAAACGTAAGGTGCAACTTCCGTTGCCGCAAACAACAGGCTGTCGGTTTGATCAACAGCCAGATCATATACTAGTGTTGGAGGGAGGCCATCTTGTAATTCCACAAAATTGTCGCCATGATCGTCAGACATATAAACTGCCGGATTATCATAACCACTTCCACCGATATACACTACTCCAAGTTGCGATTTAGATGGTTCGATAGTTGCACCATAAAAATATTGCGGTCCGGGACCTGAAAATCCACTACTTAAATACCAGGTTTCACCGGCATCTTCCGAATGATAGAAATTTCCTCCACTGGTAAGTAAATACCAATAATTGGGGTCAATAGGAGAATAGCTGATTGCTGAAATAGAACCACCGCCGGCAACTGAAAAGTTTTTTGCCTGTTTCACACCTGAAATGAATGCACCACTTTTTTGCAAACGCCACAAGTAGGCACCGCCGGCATCGGAGCCCCCACCCCACCATGCCACCTGATCGTTCCACGGATCTTGCATGATAGGCGCCATCCAAAGGTGACCATAACCCTGAAAATCCCATGTAGTAAGATTGGATGCCGAGGCTGCATCATTCACATACATGGCAAATCCCGGATAAACGCACCATAAATTATCACCACCGCTTCTTGAAACAATATGACCATAATCGCCACTAATCAACTGATCAAAATAATAGTCATCACCAATAGTATAACTACTGCGTTGATATCCCTGATCCTGCGCCCCTGCAAACAAAATATCGGTTACCCATCGATAGGTATACACATCATAATATTGAGCATTGCGCATGCCTTCGTTAGTGATATTATTCCAGATAAGTCCATTATCTGTTGATTTATATAAGCCGCCATCAGTACTGATCAAAACGATTTCATCTCCCCCACCATCAATAAAAGTTCTGATAAATGGTATATCAGCGTGCAGATTATATTCTATATCGCCATAATATTCGTACCAATAATTATTCCGCACCCATGAATTACCGGCAGTAAAACTCCTATAGCTATCAACACCACCATAAAATAAATATCCCTCCTGTTTCTGAGAGCAATTAAAACTATTCTTACTGAAATTCCCTTCCTCAATAATACCCTCTGTGTTCCAATTTACACCGCCATCGAAAGAAGTATAAAAATGTGTGAAATTATCGACATAGTTTCTGTGAGCCACATACAGGCTTGTAGAGGAAGGTCCCTCAAAACCACACAACATATAATCGCCATCATCTGTTATAGGCAGTGTTCCTTGCAATACAGGTGTTCCGGTGGCATCGAGTAAATTAACGTGCGTATTTTCTATCATATAGCAATCAGGAGAGCCGTATGGCGGTGACCACAAAACGAAGTGATTGGCCCCACCATAAACAGGAACATCATATGAGCTGAGCTTAGTGAATGAAACTCCTAAATCTTCTGAGCGATATAGCGAAACGATATCCCACCAATTTGTATAATCCCATTCATAAGCCAATAAATAAATGGTGTGATTGGCATCATTTAATATTTCCATATCAGAGATATAGCCCCATGCTGCAACATTTTCAAGACCGGTTGTTGCATTCCAGGTAAGCCCTTCGTCTTCGGTATAAAAAACGCCTTGAACACCCCATTGGTCGCAACCTACAATTAATCTATCACCAATTTTTCGAAGCGTATGTGCTCCGGTTATCTTCATATTATCATTGATAACCGCCCAGTTTTCGCCATCCAGATCGCCTTTCCAAAGATTACCGCCGTCGGAAAATGCATATATAGTTTCATTTTCAAAATCTACTTCTGTTGCTCTTATTCTTCCGGAGGTATTATAAGAACCCATCTCATTCCATTCGCCAATTAATGCTCCTGATGCCAGGGTATCCATAGCGATATCATCGGTGCGAAGATTATTACTGCGCTGTTTCATTAACTGAAATCGCAAATCGGCATCCATTTTTCTCCAATTTGTTCCGGGTGCAGATTTATGCATTTGGTCGAAGAAATTTTGTCTGTCGCGATTATAGGATTCATCTTCCTTCTCATGATTACCATCCACCCTGACAGGTGCGGGATTCGTCTCTGTGTGATGGAAATTATTATCATCTTTTTGCAAAATGAAAACAATAGCCATGCTAACGAATGTTAACAATATCGACCCGATAATAATGATGATTGCAATTTTTTTATTCATCGTAGTATTTCTTCAATAAAATTTATTTACCATTTGCCACTTCAGGTATAACATGACCTATACATGCGTTTGGCTCACTGATGTTTAACAGATCGGCAAGTGTTGCAGCAATATCAGTCACATATACATTCCGATGCAGTGCACCGGATTTTATCTTCCATCCATAAAAAATCAGCGGCACATGTGTGTCGTAAGAAAAATGCGAGCCATGTGTTGTACCTGTTGGCCTGTAGGCTTCAAACCAATAAGGTTCATACAGAATTTGAATATCGCCACATCGTTTGGGATAGATGCCATTGATGACAAGCTCTTTAACATCATTGTTCATGGTGGCGTCATTCAATTTATTAATTTGTAAGACATAAGAAACGCCGTCCATTTTCATAAGTTGGGGGTAGAGAACATTATATGCATCTTCAATAGTTTTACCCGCAGCTTGCAATAATGCATCATTTAAATAAATCTGCTGGTTGGTGTATGCACTTATCCAGTCTTTTTGACCCCATGCGGCATTCAACATCGCTTGCATACTTTGCAACATCGACACTTCTGTAGTTGTTCCAGCCGGAATGCGCAATGATTCCATGTATTGTGGTGTTGGTGTAACACCATGATCTGCAGTCAGAAATAATAAATAATTTCCTTTGCCAACTTGTGTATCTAGATAAGTAAGTAATTCACCTAAGTCTTTATCCAACCGCAAGTAGGTGTCTTGAATCTCCATAGAATGCGGGCCGTATGCATGTCCTACATAATCAGTAGATGAAAAACTTACACATAAAAAATCCGTTTCAGGACCCGTCCCGAGTTCTTCATTCTTAATAGCAGCCATAGCAAATTGCGCAGTCAATGTATTTCCGAAGGGTGTACCTTTTATACTTTCGCTATTACCGGTAAATGGCAAATAATGCGGGAATTTCGGCGATGTTTCTCCGGTGTACAATGTCTCCCACGAAACAGAATCGGCTGTACTTTGATTATATTGAGATGCAGGCAATAAGAGATCCCAATTTTTATTCATCATTTTTTGCGCCGGTTGCTGCATATTAAATGCACTCACCCAGGTAGGCAATTGTTGCATATAATAGGTACTTGTCACCCACGCATTACTGGCGCCATCATACCAATAAGCGGCATCAGCTGCATGCCCTGCCGGCAATATCGCACCGCGATCTTTTAATGCAATTCCTATCACTTTCGATCGTTGCTGATTGCTCAACTGCAACGCATCAGTAATGGTAGTGGCCACCATATTTTTCGGTGACATTTTACTTCCCAGTCCATTGCCACCAACCATTGATACTGTGCTGTCGTCGGTAACGTAAACATATGCGCCGCTCTGTTCATTGAACCAATCGTTGCTCACTACGCCATTGAGTGCAGGAACCGATCCGGTATAAATGCTGGCATGACCGGGACCGGTATACGTGGGAATGTAGTTATAATGGGTGTTTTCGCAGCTATAGCCATCTCGCAAAAGTCGCTTGAAACCAGAATCTGAGTATGTATCGCTATAGCGATACAAAAACTCGTAGGCCATCTGATCAACTACGATTCCAACCACCAGTTTAGGTTTCGAAGGAATAGTTTGTCCGTTCATTGTCAAAACAGACCCAAGTATCAATAATGAAAACAATCGCTTCATGCACAAATTTAATTAGTAATTCTCAACCCAAGAGTTGGCCGTCCGTCGTCTCCCAAGATTGCCGACAAGCCTTCACTTGAGCGCTCTTAATATTTCGTTTACTTTTCTTTTACAAAGTATCAAAGGTTAGCCCTGCTCATATACGTAGTTTTGGCCATTCAAAAATTCATCCAATGGCCAGATATTTCCTATTCCTTACTATTGTATGCATTTCTGCAGCCCTTTCAGCCCAAACGGCTGAAACTGACACCAGCAAACTGAAGTTGTTGCCTACGGTAAATGTACAAGCTGAACGCACCATTCCGGATATTCAGCGTATACAACCTGTTAAAGGGACATTTATTTATTCAGGCAAAAAGACGGAAGTTATCGATCTAACACAAAGGACTGTGTCGCTGAGCGAGAAGTATGGTCGTCAAATATTTTCAAAAATACCTGGTGTATTTGTTTATGACATGGACGGCACCGGCAATCAAATAAACATTTCAACCAGGGGCTTAGATCCGCATCGCGGTTGGGAGTTCAATATCAGAAAGGATGGTGTTCTCACAAACTCCGATATGTATGGTTATCCTGCAAGTCACTATAATATCCCGATGGAAGCAGTTGAGAAAATTGAATTAGTGCGTGGAACGGGATCATTGCAATATGGTGCACAATTTGGTGGTATGTTAAACTACATCAGCAAACAACCTGATTCTACACGTGCATTGGCTTTTGAAACAAGCAATACCGTAGGCTCCTACGGTTTAGTAAGCACCTATAATGGCGCATCGGGTAAAATTGGAAAATTCAGATATTCTACCTGGTATAATAAAAAATGGATTACAGGATATCGAGATAACAGCGACGCACAATATGATGCTGAAGCTGTTTCATTATTTTACGACTATTCAAAAGATCTGACCTTCAAATTTGAGTGGACGCACTCCAATTATATTACACATCTTCCGGGTCCATTAACCGACAGCATGTTTTATGCCGACCCGCAAATGGCTACACGTTCAAGAAATTATTATAACCCTAATATTCATGTTCCTTCAATTAACATGAATTGGAATATAACATCATCTACTAAATTACAGCTAACATCATCAGCGGTAATTGGCGCCAGAAACAGCGTGATGTTTGACAGACCTGCCACCACAGAAGATACCATTGTTGGAGCAACACTCGATTACAATAATCGTCAGGTTGATATTGATCATTTCAACAGCTACACAAATGAATTGCGTTTGTTACAATCCTATAAATTATTAGGTCATACCAGCAATCTCGCAGCAGGTGTGCAATACATGCATAATGATTTACATCGTCAGCAAATTGGCAAAGGCACTACCGGTAGCGACTTCGATCTTACATTGGCTATACCGGGCTGGGGACGAGATTTACACTTCATAACAAGCAACATTGCTGTATTTGCAGAAAACAGGTGGGTGCTCTCTGATAGGTTTTCGGTTAACACCGGCGCGCGAATAGAAATGGGTGAGAGCAATATGAGTGGTGTAATCACATATTATCCCGATTCAACTTTGCCAAACACCATTAAACACAGCTTCCCATTGTTTGGTGTAAGTGCACAATACAATGTATCTAAATTCACCAATATTTATGGAGGATGGTCACAGGCATATAGACCGGTGATTTTTAAAGACATCGTACCTGCTTCTGTATATGAATATGCAGATAAAGATTTAAAAGATGCATACGGTTACAACGCTGAGGTTGGATATAGAGGAAACTGGAAATTTTTAAAATGGGATGTAACCGCTTTCTACTTAGCATATAACAATCGCTTGGGAACATTGGCAGAAACAGATACAGCCGGGAATCTGATTATCCGTAGGACAAATATTGGCGACTCCCGAACAACCGGTCTTGAATTCTTTATGCAGGGCGATTTTGATCTCACAAGAAAATTGTCTTTATCAATATTTACATCAACTTCATATATGGATGCTCGCTACCATGATGCAACCATTCGTTCAGGCAGTGAAAATATCGACATTGATGGCAATAAAGTAGAGAGTGTTCCTGATATTATTTCCCGCAACGGACTGACATTGAAATATACTCGATACAGCCTTTCAGCTTTATATAGTTATGTTGGCGAAAGTTATGCCGACGCATTAAATACGGTAGAACCAAATGCCAGTGGCTCTGTTGGCCTGGTTCCTTCGTATCAACTCATCGACATAAATATTGGCGTTAAACTGACTAATCAGGTAAAAGTGCAATTCAATGCAAACAATATTCTTGATGAACAGTATTTTACTAAACGTCCGCAATTCTATCCCGGTCCCGGTATATGGCCTTCAGATGGTCGCACATTCTCGGGAACTGTTGTAGTTAAGCTATAATGATAAAAAAATAACCCGCAGTGATCATTGTTTGATTAATGCGGGTTATTTTTTTGTACAAATTTAAAATTTAGCTCACGGCAGTGCATCAATTAATTCCTGATATCGCGCGTCATAAGTTTGATCACCTGAGCAGGACAATTCTGACGACTTCGCATAAATAGCATCAATACGATTATCGGGGTTCGGGTGGGTACTCAGAAATTCCGGAATTTGAATATCACCTTCAGCTTCAATTTTCTCAAAAAAACCTGCTGCACCGGAGGCCTCATATTCGGTGGGACATAAATAGATGACAGAATATTCATCGGCTTGCGATTCATCGCCTCTGCTGAATGCAAGTTGAGTCAGGCTTGCAGCAATATCAGTAATTGCGTTTTGATCATCACCCAGCACAATATCCAACAGTATTGATATACCATAAGCCTGAGTAAGCTGGTCGGTAGAATGCCTCAGGTCGGCATGTGCCATTTCGTGACCAAGCACTCCTGCCAGTTGAGCTTCATTCTCAAGGTATCTGATGAGCCCCGTATACACATAGATGTAACCTCCCGGGGTACAAAATGCATTGATCACGGAATCCTGATCTATAATACGCACCTGCCACTTAAAATCATCCTTGTGAAACACCATACCACTCTCAAGGATTCTATCACGGATATCATAAACGAAGGCATAAGCATCTGCATAGTCGACGCTATCAAGGATAGGATAATTTACAGGATCGCCTGCTATTTCTGCCGCTATCTGGTCTCCCAAGGCTTTGTCGTCTTCAATAGAAAAAATATTGATCCCACCCCCTTCAGAACAGGATTGGATGGCAATTATGCCGCTCAGGAACATACCGAAGCAGCTTACAATAACAACAGTTCTATTCACTTTAAACATAAAAAACGAGAGGCTCTCAACATGATGCAAGCGCCCCTTTCACATGTTAAACGGAAACAGAGGTATTTTGTTACATCTAAAAAATGTGCCTTAACTTGCAGCCCCATGGCCGATATCGCCTCCATTCAGCAGCCAATTCACGAGGAGTTAGCCCTTTTTGAAGAGAAATTCAGGGCCTCCATGCGCAGCAATGTGGCCTTGCTCGATAGGGTGATGTATTACATCGTAAAGCGGAAAGGCAAGCAAATGCGCCCCATGTTTGTATTGCTGAGTGCGAAAATGATCGGCAATATTTCTGAATCTTCCTATACAGCCGCCACATTAATTGAGCTCCTTCATACAGCAACACTGGTACACGATGACGTGGTAGATGATGCCTATGAGCGAAGAGGATTTTTCAGCATCAATGCGCTTTGGAAAAACAAAATTGCCGTGTTGATCGGAGATTATTTATTGGCAAAAGGATTATTAGTGTCGCTCGACAATAATGAATTCCGTATGCTAAAAATCACCTCCGATGCCGTAAAAGAAATGAGTGAAGGAGAATTACTGCAAATTGAAAAAGCACGTCGCCTCGATATCAAAGAAGATGTCTATTTTGAGATTATCAGAAAGAAAACCGCTACACTGATTGCCAGTGCATGCAGTGCAGGTGCCGCCAGTGTAACCACTGATGAAGATACTATTTCGCTTATGCGTCTTTTCGGAGAAAAAATTGGCATTGCATTTCAAATTAAAGACGATTTACTTGATTACGGCACCGATGATATCGGCAAACCTCTTGGTATCGATATAAAAGAAAGAAAATTAACACTTCCTATTATCTACACACTTTTACATGCTCCAAAAAATGACAAAAGTGAGATTATGCGCATCATCAAACACTACAATACCGACAAGGAAAAAGTGAATTGGGTGATTGATTATGTAAAGAAGGGCGGAGGCATTGCTTATGCAACAGAAAAAATGAAACAATACCAACAAGAAGCCTTCGAACTACTTGAAAAATTTCCTGAAAGCGAGAGCAAACGCGCTTTAAAGGATCTCGTAATATTTACTACTGAGCGAAAAAAATAAATTGTTGGTTTACTCCCATACCAACAGGCTCTCTATCATTTTTTTGTCGGCAATTAATCTTACTCTGTAAACTCCTGACGCGATTTCATTGCGCGGTATAATTACTTGTCCGTTTTCGAGAGATTGCGTTTCATAGATAATTTGTCCGGATAAATTACACAATTCAATTCTACCCGAATTGTAATTATTTTCGAAGGCAATCATTACATAATTTTTAGCCGGATTGGGGAACACAAGCAAGGATGCGGGAACAGACTCTTCGATGGCAATAACACCGTCGCAATCAGGGTCATAAATAGTTCCCGGCGAACCTTCAGGGCAACCGGCGAACCAATTATCGCCATTGTTCATGATGCCTGAAGCACTTTCAAGTTCAAGTGTTTTTCCTGCACCATCGGCTTCATATGGCCATGGCGCAGCATCATCGTAAATAACGGTAAACTGCAAAATACCATAATCATTAAACAACCTGATCTCTTCACCTGAAGCATCTAATCCAAAATTAAATTCGCCGGTAACATTTGTAATATCAGGATGGCGTGATTCGAAAAGATCGAGGTCGCCGCTCAATACCAATCTATCGTTTGCCGGAATTGTAGTGCCTGATTCAAATGTATAAATAAGAGAATCTTCGCCATCAAGGAATTTCCATCCTGAAATATCCATATCATCAGCTGTAGTATTGAGTATCTCCACCCAATCGCCTGCATTCATTGCTGCGGAGCTGTTGTAATTTATTTCACTAAAAACGAGTGCATCATTGCATGGCGAATAAGCTTCTCCGGGTGAACCGGCGATGCATCCGTCGAACCAACTACCGGGATTATTCATATCCGCAGTCGGGTTTATTAATTCCAATGTGCGACCGGTTCCATCAGCACCTTGTGGCCAGCCAAGTGAATCGGCATATGCCATGTGTATGATTTCATTTCCGGCGATGTCAAATAATCTAATATCGTCACCTGAATTATCCCATTCAAAATCGTAGCCGCCAACAACATTCGTTATATCAGGATGTACGTTTGAGAAGGCTATCGGATCTTTTGCAATTACAAGATACTCATCCGACTCGATTACAGAACCCGCAGGCAAGATATAGGCATTACCCTCATATCGATCGGTGATTTTCCAGTAAGAAATATCAATTGCATCAGTTCCCGCATTATGCAATTCTATCCAGTCGCCCATATTATAATCAACATAGCTATTATAATTTATTTCAGATACAATAATTTCGGGAGTTACAGCCGTTCCTGTAAATACTGCGGTAAATGTTGTGCTGTTATCCATATTTATGGTCAACGATATATCAGTGGAACCACCCGGAAGCAAGGCATTCGGCAACCACGAATCAAATGTGTAGCCGGGATTTGGTACAGCAGTAATTGTAATTGGCACACCATCGAAATAAATGCCGGTCCATGGCAATTCTGTTGGCACGATGGTATTTATTTTAATATATCCGGCACCGGCAGGACTCACGGCTAAAGTAGTTGTGCGCTGACCATCGAGGTCGAAACTATTATTGATATGTGTTCTTGCTGCATTTTTGCGGGAATTGTTGTAGCTCAACAGGCCATCTACATAGCTATTTACTGTTGCCGTATTTGGAGCGCCCCATCGCTCAACCTGATGTGGTATTTCAGAAAGAATAGAATCGCGCATTTCGTACAATACTGCTTCCATATTATCAGGTTGATAAATCGTGTTGATCAAATCGGCAAATCGATTCACAAAATATTCACGGATCTCCTGATTATCGAGCACACGATCAAATATCTGAGAATATGAAGATGGATATGCCGGACTGCGGGTAAGGTTGATATAATTATCATAAGGTGAAGAGCCAAAGTATCCCATAGCACCATCCATATCATACATGATAAATCGCCATTTCCCGCCATACCTGTTTCGCCACACCTTCATATTATTCGCCCCCCAATAATATCCACCAAAATCTACATTCTGATAATAAATTTCACCTATGTAGTAATCGATATAATTCTGCATGTCAAATGCCTGATTGAACTTATCGTAGAAAATATCAGACAATGGATCTAACGACATGAGACTGGAATAAATATTCCACCAACCGGTGTCGCTTCCATTCAACACAGAATATGAGTTCAACAAATCGACATCATTATTATTGATACCATAATTCGATTCAACAAAATGTTCATCAGCTTTTTCGCGGATCTCGTATAATCCCCATGCATCGCCATTTATAAACAACATACATGGTTGCCACTCTTCATAATCAATATGTGTATCCTCCATCACCTTTGCCAGAAACGCATCCTGAATTTTATATGTCCACACGTGCTGGCCTCCACTGCGTATATTAAAATTATTTATGGAGCTTGCATCAGGCTTACCGCCGAATAATGGATACTCCAGATTTCCTCCGTACTTATTTTTAAAATCAACCCTAAAACCGCGCTGAGCCTCTGCCCTACTCCAGCCGCCGTGAATTTCCAGCGACATATCTTTTCCCCATTCAAAATCTCCATCAGCAGTAAAATATTCTATATGTCCGAAGCGCTCCCATGGTTGCCAGAAATTAGCCCCGAAATATGGATATGCTGCATCGTAACAACATCCGAATTCATAAATACCGGTATCATAGTCAAATAAACTTCCGGGGTCTATCGAGATGGATAATATTGGCAAGGTGTAGTCATCTTCATCGATAAAATAGGAGCGTTTAACTTGCTCTCCGGTTAATAATGTTCCGGTACTATAACATCGCGCAGCAACCACTTCATTTGAAGAAATTGTTATTGGACCGGTGTATACCGGCGATGTTGCCGTAACAAGCGAACCATCAGTAGTATATCGAATTTGAGCTGTCGGTGAAGTTGACGAAAGCGTTAATGTTTGTGTTCCAGTATAAAATCCGGCAGCGAGCGAAAAAACCGGCAGCGGTTCGTATCCGGCAAAACAAGGTGCGCCATCATTTGAATTATCGGGTGTGGGTGTTGTAGTTGTGCACCAACTTGCAGCACCATCGGGAATGCGCGCATAGGCATGACCATAAGCTACGCTTCCCGGATTTACCATATCTGCAATTGCACCGGTATTGTCGAATAAATAAATTGTTTCGCCGGTATTGGTGATTTTAAAATTCGTTTCACTGTATACTACCGGTTCTGCAAACCAGGCGGGCACGGGTGAAAAATATGTGAGTCCGTTATTGATGCCAACAGAAAACCACGCATTTGATGAAAGGTCAGATGAGCCTGCAGTAACGTTATGTACCTGGATGCTTAAAATATTTTCACCGGGCACCAATAATATATTCATAACCACTGCTGGAATATTCCATTCTTCAGCCGGATATCCGGCATACATCCCCGCTTCATGATCGGCATTTGCTAAAGTATTGTAAGTCGGAGGTGTTCCAATAATGTTACCCGACCTTGCAATCTCCACGCCGTTCAAATAAGCAACAAATGCATCGTCGTAATCCATATGCAATTTTGCATTTTCAATTACACTTACATCTGCCACATCAAATGCACAACGCATATAGCACGAGGTGGCAGAAGCTATTACAGTATTATCATCTCCATCACCAAAACCAATGCCTCCGGGTCCGGTGCTCCAGCCTGTATCGTCAAATCCGACAGTATTCCAATCGGAAGGCGGTTCACTTGTGCCAACAAAATATGTTCGCTCAGTTTCATTTAATACTGCCGATTCCCAATGGTCGATAAGCGCATAAGTATTATTTCCATTTGCCAGTAACAATAAATGCTCATTAGCATCAAGCATGATGGCGGGCAAAGGCCATTTATTCGGAAAGAGCGGATCATCGGTCAGTGCATATCCGTTAAGGTCGATGGCAGTAGCTGAATTATTGTACAATTCCAGCCAATCGCTTTCTTCGTTATAAGCATCTAAGACTGCTCCGTTTGTTGCAATTTCATTGATGACAAGTTGCGCCTTCGCGAAGCAAAATGAGCCTAGAAGCCCAATGAGGAGTATGGTGCGTGTGAACATGAATAAACTAAACTTAAAATTAAAGTTAAGCAATTAGGCTCAACCCAAATCTACTTTCCGGGAGAGTTTAGCTTAAAAACCGATTAATTACATGCAATAGCGGTTACCTTTGTCGGACCTAGATATGTCATTCCCACCGGGATTTATAGCAAACTTACAACACAATATCGGTTTCGATAAAGCCGCTTTTGTGGCGTCACATGACGAGGTGGCCCCTGTATCGATAAGGTATAATCCATTGAAATCGGCAAAACGCCTGAGCGATGACCCCGTGCCATGGTGCGAAAACGCATGTTACCTGGCGGAAAGACCCTTATTTGTTTACGATCCGTTGTTTCATGCAGGAGCGTATTATGTGCAGGAAGCTTCCAGCATGTTTTTAGATTTCATACTTAGAAAACTTGATGCAGATAAAAAGCCCTTGCGCATATTAGATTTATGTGCTGCACCGGGAGGAAAAAGCACTTTGATAGCCGGAGCTATGCATGAAGAAAGTATTTTATTCAGCAATGAGGTAATTAAAACCCGCGCGCCGATTTTAAGAGAAAATCTGACAAAGTGGGGAAAGGAAAATGTGGTTGTTTTAAGTCAGGATCCGGCGACTTTCACGGGCATGCAGGAATACTTCGATATCATTGTTGTTGATGCACCATGCAGCGGATCCGGATTATTCAGGAAGGAACCTGCAGCAATAGCAGAATGGAGCGAAGAAAATGTAATTACTTGCAGCAAACGTCAACAACGAATTCTCACAGATATTTTACCTGCACTAAAACCCGGAGGATTTCTCATTTACGCAACATGCTCATATAGTATGGAGGAAGACGAACATGTAGTTTCGCATTTTATTGAACAAGGTTTGACAAACAGAAATGATATTATTTCATCAATTGAAACACAAGGTATTATTTCAACAGCATTAGGATATAGATTTTATCCGGACAAAATTCGTGGTGAAGGATTTTTTATCAGCATCTTACAAAAAAACAACGCTGAAGAATTAGCAATTTCCAAAGGCAAACAACTAAATTATCAGCTAGCTTCTAGTGAAGAGCGTGAAATCATTCGCCCATGGCTGAAGAATTTCGATAAATTCATTTTCGTTAAGCACAACAATGTATTTTTTGCCTGGACGAAACAACTGCAAGAAGCCTTAAAAGCCGCATCAGGACTAAATATTCTGCAGGCAGGTATAGCAATCGGAGAAATTAAGCAAGGTAGTCTGATCCCACATCATGCATTGGCGATGAGCAATATCATTTCAGACAATATTCCACGCATCGCCCTATCAAAATCAGAGGCATTAGAATACTTAAGGAAAAATAATATTGAATTAAACTCATCAGAACCCGGATGGCATATTATTACCTATGAAAATATTGCATTAGGTTGGGTGAAGATGATACCGGGAAGACATAATAATTATTACCCGACCGAATGGCGATTGAGAAAATAATTACTCCGCCTCAGGTTAATCGCTTAATGTAAATTTTATAGGAAGTTTGTAAAATACTGCTGCCGGCTTACCATTTTGCATGCCAGGTTTCCATTTTGGCATAGTTGACAATATGCGTACCACTTCCTCGCCACAACCCCCTCCTATGTCGCGCAATATAGCAATATTAATTATAGAACCATCCTCTGTAACTACAAATTTTGCGTAGACATTACCTTCAATTTTCTTTTTTTTGGCAGCCTCAGGATATTGAAGATTTGTATTAATAAATTCATAGAGTGCCATTGTGCCTCCCGGGAATTCCGGCATTGTTTCTAAATATTCATAGATCATATTAGGTGTATGATCGGTGGTATCCATTACAGGTAAGGAGTCTTGTCGCCCTGCTTCCGGTGTTCCATTTTGTGCGGTGGCTATTAGTGGTAAAACAAGAAAAGCGAGAGCTGCGATCGGGAATCTGAGGGTGTTTTTCATTCTAAAGATATTATCCCAAATGTAACCATCATCGGCTAATTCAACAATTTTCCCTAAATTGCGTCCACTTAATTTACATCATACTATGAAAAAAATTTACTCATTGATGTTGGGTGTGGTAGCATGGGGTGCAGTGTTGGCACAGCCCGTGACTATTGGAACCACCACCTACGATCTACAAACAAACAGCGCCAATAAAAGCCGCCTCCATGTATATGACGATGGCAAGGTTTCAGCGCTATGGACAGGCTCAACAAGCCTGGCAGCCACTTTCTCCGACAGGGGCATGTTCTTTAATAAATACAACGGCACTACATGGGGTGGTTTTCCAACTGCTCGAATTGAAGGCGTAAGAACAGGATTTGGCGAAATCATTAATGTGGGCGATCATGAGATCGTTCTTTCCCATGACGGAACCAATATCCGCGTGTATAAAAACGCAACCATCGGCGGAACAAGCTGGACTGAAACAGCAGGTTCTACCGATATTACAGGTCTTTGGCCAAATGCTTATTGCCCTGCCGGCACCAACGATGTTTACGTAGTAAATGCAAACGCCAGCTCACCTACTCAGATTTATTTTTCACGTTCTACCGATGGTGGTGAAAACTGGGAAGTACTGGAATATGTATTACCATATCTAACTACTGCAGAAGGATTCGGAGCTATTACAGCCGAAGCTTATCAAATTGCAGTTTATGGTTCTGATGTTTATGTTCTTTACGGTGCGTCATATACAGACTTAGTGCTGTTGCATTCTGATGCAAATGGCGATCCGGGATCATGGACTTCTGAAATCATTTGGGATAACCCACTTGAAAATTATACCGGTCTTGTTGGTGAGGATACCGACTATGATACTGATGGCGATTATGATACCATTTTAACAACAGATGGCAATATCGAAATGCTTATCACCGATGATGGCACACTCGAAGTATTCGCTCCTGCATACTATATGCTTGACGATGATCCAACAACAGCAGGATGGTCATATTTTCCTACCATCAGCGGATTCCTTTATTGGAAAACAGGATTGGTTGGCATGTATTATTTAGACGTTTTGGTTGACTGGAAAAATGATGATGGACTGGATGATCCATTTGCAGGAATTGGACAACAATTTATTGCTTATGGTGGCGAAAGTTTTACTTCTATGCCATCAGCAGCTTATGATCCTGCTACAGGACGATTGTATCTCACCTATACAATGCCGGTTGAGTACACCGATCAATTCGGTGATCCGACATTACCAACTTCTGAGTCTAAATGCGACATTTTCGGCACCTATTCTGAGGACGGCGGCGAATCATGGTCATACCCTGTAAACCTTACGTACAGCGCGTTTAAGGGAAAAGAAAATTATTTTCCTATGGTATACGATCGCGTTGTTGATGGTAAAATTCATATGATCTGGCAACAGGATGATAATCCGGGTACGGCTGTAGATGTTCCTGCAGATCCAATTCACACAAATTATATTTTATACAGCGATTGGGATCCTTCACGATTCGATCCATATGCACCAACAGTGGATTATTCTTATGTGCTTACTGCCGTAGGTGCAACATTTAATGCAACGTTTACCAATTTATCTACCGATGCCGAAACATATTTCTGGGATTTTGGTGATGGTGGTACTTCAACACTCACAAATCCTACACATACATTTGCCGAAGGCGTTTATGATGTGTGCTTAACAGGTTATAATGTTTATGGTGAAGCTACAGTATGTCAGGAAATTATTGCTGTGGTTCCACCGGTAGCATTATTTGATTATTCAGGTGATCCAACTGTTACATTCACAGATCTTTCAACCGATGAACCTACAAGTTGGTATTGGGATTTTGATGATGGCGCAACTTCTACTGAAGAAAATCCGGTGCACACATATGCATTTAATGGCATTTATAATGTTTGTCTCACCGTTACTAATGCTGGTGGAACAAATACAGCATGTGAAAACGTAATTATCAGCAGCTATGCAGCTCCATTGGCCAATTTCTCATTTACCGGAGACCCAACAGTTAGCTTCACAGATTTAACCGGCGGCGATCCAACATCATGGTCATGGACTTTTGATGATGGTGGTGTTTCTACCGATCAAAATCCGGTACATACATATGCTACTAACGGCACTTATAATGTTTGCCTTACTGCAACTAATGCACTTGGCTCAAGCACAAGCTGTCAGGATGTAATTATTGATTCGTATTTGCCACCTACAGTTATGTTCTCATACACCGGTGATCCAACTGTTAGTTTCACCGACCTATCAACTGAAGACCCAACTTCATGGTCATGGGATTTTGGCGACGGGTCTTTCAGCACAGAACAGAACCCTGTTTACATGTATGCTGCAAATGGTACCTACAATGTATGTCTGACAGCCTCAAATGCAGTAGGTTCTACTACCGGTTGCGAAGCAGTTGTAATCTCATCATATGTGGCTCCTGATGCAATGTTTACTTACTCAGGAGATCCCGACGTTATCTTCACAAATCTTTCTGTGAATTCCACTTCATGGTTCTGGAATTTTGACGATGGCTCATTTAGCAGCGAAGAAAATCCGGTGCATACTTATACTTCTAATGGAACATATAATGTTTGTCTTGAATCTACAGGCCCCGGAGGTGTTGATGTGTATTGCGAAGATGTTGTGATAGGATCCGTTGTAACCGCTCCGGTTGCCGACTTTAACTTCTTCTTTGGTGTGGGAGGATCCGTATCCTTCTTTGATAACTCAAGTAATTCACCTACCACATGGGCTTGGGATTTTGGTGATGGCGGTACAAGCACTGAACAGAATCCGGTTCACGTTTACACAGCCGGCGGTTCATTTACGGTATGCCTCGAAGCTTCAAACGCAGGCGGCGGCGACGATGTTTGTAAGGTTGTAGATGTAACAGCTATTGCCGGATTGAATGTAACTAATCTGAATGTTTGGCCTAATCCTGCTGAAGGTGCTATCTCCATTGCACTTCCGGCAATCACCGGTGATGTTCAGGTGGCCATTTTTAATACCGTAGGTCAAAAAGTGGTTAACTCTAACATCCAAGCTATTCAGAATCAAACACTTACAATCAATATAGGGGAATTAGCTTCCGGCGCATATACACTGTATATGACAAATGGCAATGCCGCTTACATTGGACAGTTTGTGAAAGAATAACTTATTGATATTCAGCACTTTAAAAGGTCGCCTCCTATGGGGCGACCTTTTATTTTGTAAGGATTTGAAGAAACCTGACAGTATATAGCAGGTATAATAGCATTGATATTTACCAATTTTTAGTGCAAAACCCCTACTTTTGGTAACTTTTTACCAAAACACTACAAATTACACGACAACATTAATAACCAGCCAGTTATGAAAAAACGCACATTAAAACTACTGACTCTCAGCTTAATACTTGGAATCAGTTCCTGCTTAACGGCACAGACCTTTACAATTGGAGCCGACAACGGTATGCCGGGTCCTACAAACTACCCTTCACCTTTCGGTGATTATTACAAAACCATGCGTGCACAATATCTATATCGTGCATCTGAGCTTACTGACATGGGTATGTCGGCCGGATTTATCACCGAAATAGCCTGGAACGTTGCTGCGCTTCCTGGAACTATTGATGGTACTGAAGACTACACTATCAAACTCCTTAATAGCGGCACTACCTCACTTGGACTTACAACATGGGAAGAGGGTGCAACTACAGTATGGGGACCAACATTTTATAATCCTGTTTTAGGAATCAACACATTTACGCTTGCATCTCCATTCTTTTGGGATGGTGTTTCAAGTATTATAGTAGAAGTTTGTGGTGGCGACTTTAATGCAACATTCACAAAAAATGCAAGGGTTACATGGACAGGCCCATTAGCTTTTAATGGATCTCATACACGACAAAGCGATACAGAGCCTGACCCATGTGGTTATACAGGTACCGAATATTGGGAGAATTCTCCCGGCGGTCCGGACTATAGACCTCAAGTAATTTTTACAACTATTCCCGGTACTGATTGCGCCGTTGTTCCAAGCTTAGGTGTAACAAACACTACCGCAACCAATGTGTGTATTGGTGAAGAATTTACTTTATCAGTGCCACCAGTTGCAGAATTGGGAATTACCTATACTTGGTACTCTTCTCCCGACGGTGCGGCATATTCATTAATTCCGGGAGCTGTGTCGTCTAGTTTAACAACTACGCAAATTGCCACAACATTATATCGTTGTAAAGTAACTTGTACCATCAGCGGAGATTTTGAAGTTTCAAGCCCTGTTACTGTAAACCAAAATGACCCAACAAGTTGTTATTGTATACCAACATATACTACCGGTACTACAGAAGGCGATTATATTAGTCACGCAGTATTGGGAACACTAAATAACACAACCGGAGCGCTACCTGCTCCTTTCTATAATTATTACACAGCATTGTCAACTGATTTAATGGCCGGCACATCAAATACATTAAGTGTAACGGTAGGCACATATGCCACACAAAATGGTTTCGCTGCATGGATAGATTATAATCATAATGGTGTATTTGAAGCTTCTGAAAAATTAGGTGAAGTGACTAACCTTGCGGCTATGGCTACAGGTAATATCATTTTTACAGTGCCTGTTACAGCTGCAACCGGAACAACCCGATTGCGCGTAAGAGAAGTTTGGAATCAGATAGGGATTTTGCCTTGTGATGAATATGGTTTTGGAGAAACAGAAGATTATAATGTAAATATTATTCCCGGCACTATACCAACTGCAGCCTTTACATATGCAGGTGATCCAACTGTTACTTTTACTAACACCTCTACCGGCTTACCTACCTCATATAGCTGGGCGTTTGGAGATGGCGGTATTTCAACAGCAACAAATCCGGCACACCTTTACGCAACAAACGGCACCTATAATGTTTGTCTTACTGCAACAAATTTATATGGATCAAATACAGCCTGTCAAAATGTGGTAATTGATTCTTATGTACCTCCTGTTGCCAATTTTACATTCAGTGGTGAACCAACGGTGTCATTTGTTGATGCATCATTGAACAGCCCAACTAGCTGGTTCTGGAATTTTGGTGATGGTGGCACTTCTACTTTAGAAAACCCAACACATACTTACACCTATAATGGAACATTTAATGTATGTATGACAGCAACAAATGCAACCGGTTCAAATACTTCATGCCAATTTGTGGTTATTGATTATTATCTCGCGCCTGTTGCTGCATTTACCTACAGCGGCGATCCTGCAGTTAGCTTTACAGATGCATCATTGAATAGCCCTACAAGCTGGTTCTGGAATTTTGGTGATGGCGGCACTTCTACTTTAGAAAATCCATCTCATTTATATGCATCAAATGGCGTATATAATGTTTGCTTAACTGCAACAAATGCAACCGGATCTAACACATCATGTCAATTGATTACCATCGATTCATATTTATCACCGGTGGCTGCATTTACATTTACAGGTGACCCAACCGTAACTTACACGGATCTTTCAACAAACAGTCCGACAAGCTGGGCATGGTCGTTTGGAGATGGTGGTGTAAGTACACTGGAAAATCCAACACACACCTTCACAACCAATGGAACTTATAATACATGTTTGACCGCAACAAATGCCGTAGGAAGTAACACCTCTTGTCAGGATGTAATTATAGATTCATATGTCTATATTCCGGTTGCCGACTTTACTTACACCGGTGATCCTGATGTTGAATTTACTGATATCAGTTCAAATGCACCTACAACATGGGCATGGGATTTTGGTGATGGCGGAACTTCTTCCTTAGAAAATCCTATTCACTTATATGCTTCTGATGGCACCTATGACGTATGTCTTACAGCCGGCAATATTGCAGGTTCAGATACAGAATGTAAAACAATTATTGTTACAGGCTATGTTGCACCAAGCGCATTGTTCTCATTCAGCGGTGACCCGGTAACTACATTTACCGATCTCTCAACCGGCAGTCCAAATTCATGGTTATGGAATTTTGGCGACGGCGGCGTAAGTACACTTGAAAATCCATCACACGTTTACGCAACAAATGGAATATTCAATGTTTGCCTGTCGATTGTGAGTCCGGGAGGTTCTGATGCATATTGCACTGATGTAACCATCGCAGGTAATGGATCTGCTCCTACAATTGATTTCTCATATGTAATCAATTCACCAACTGTAGCTTTCACTGATCTTTCAAGCGATTCGCCATCAGATTGGTTGTGGGATTTTGGTGACGGAGCGATCTCAGGACTTCAAAACCCAACACATGCTTATGCAGTTGAAGCTGTATATGAAGTTTGCTTGACCGCAACAAATGATTTTGGAACCAACACTGATTGTAAATCAATAAATGTAACGGATAATGCTATACAGGTTCTGGATCAAATCACATTGAATTGTTATCCAAATCCTGCCGGAACATATACTATGATAGAAGGACTGCCTGCAGGCACACTTTCAGGCGATATTCATATTACGTCTGTAACTGGACAGGAAGTTGGCGACAACAGTATAATCAGCTGGGATAATGGCATTTGCATTATCAATGTAAGCAAACTAGCCGCCGGCTCCTACACGGTGAAGATGCTGGTTGATAATCAGCTGTTTACAGGACAGTTTGTTAAATTGTAATTCCAACAATATCATTGAAAGGCGAGACAATGTCTCGCCTTTTTTATTTTGCAAAATTCATTGGGTAAATCCTTATTATTAATTAGGAACTTCCGGAGCAACATACCAATGCAGCAGTATATGTAAGCTCAGTAAATTGACAAGAGATCAACTTTAGTGACAAGGTAGAATGGCATATTAATAATTGTAAGGTTAACGTTTCTTCGCTACCTTCAGGTGTACATACTGTTAAAATTATCATCGAAAACTATTTATATCGTAGTAATATTATAAAATTTTAAATAATTTAAAATCTTGAAGAAGGCGGACATTGTTCCGCCTTTTTTTTGCAAATATTTATCAAAATGTGACCGCCGTAACCTGAAAGCATAATACTTAAATAAACACGCTCTGTATCCTATGGTGTAAGTTTATATACAGTTTCTTACACTCAATAGTATACTATGATGAAAGCTTTTACTATCAGCATTCTCCTCATGATTGTAACAGCCGGCCTTTCGGCGCAAACCACCTTGGTTGGCAACACAACATTCGATTTTCAGTCTTATTGGGCAAATCACAACCGGCTGTTGGTATATCCGGATGGAAAGGTCAGCACCGCCTGGGTTGGATCCGACGGATTTGGCGCAGCGTTCAATGATCGCGGAATGTTTTATAATCACTTCAACGGAACCTCTTGGGGTGCATTTCCAAGCGGAAGACTGGAGGATCAAAAAACATATTTTGGCGAGCTATTAAAGGTGATGGGCCACGAGGTCGTTATTTCTGATGAAACTACGCGTTTGCTCGTAAATAAAAACAGCACAGTAGGAGCCACCGACTGGACAGAGACTGCCGGTTCAAATGTAATAGACGGATATAATCCGATGGCATTTTGCCCTGAAGGTACCGATGACATTTACGTTGTTAATACAAAAAAGATCACCTACGAATCGTTACTATTTTCCCGTTCCGATGATGGAGGCGAAACGTGGGCAGTAAATGAATATTTTCTTCCATTTACTGAAGAAGCATACGGCATCGAATTAGTAAATCCCGATTGCTATCAAATAGTAGTTCATGGCAATGATGTCTACGTACTTTACGGAGCTAATTTTTGTGATTTGATTTTAATGCATTCTCCATCAAAAGGTGATCCGGGAACATGGACATCACAAACCTTAGTAAATTTTCCTATCGATAATTATACCGGTGCTGCAGGTCAAACTTCTGATTACGATGGCGATGGAGATAAAGACACCATTTACACAACTGATGGCATGCATGAAATGATAATAACAGACGATGGCACTGTGCATGTATTTAGTGGAAGAATGCGCATTTATGATCCTACCACTGCTGCCGGATATTATTACATTCCCAAAACAAGTGGCATATATTATTGGCATACAGGTATGGCCTCCGCTACAGTGTTGGATGTGATGGTTGATTGGAATAATGACGACGGCCTGGATGATCCATATGCAGGTTTGGGAAGTGATTTCACTGCGTATTATGCAGAAAGTGTCACTACAATGCCAACTGCATGTTACGACCCATCTTCCGGCAGAGTGTATTTAATGTTTATGATGCCGGTTGAATATGAAATATCGGCCGGCAATCAAACGTACTATGATATATTCGGATGCTATTCTGATGATGGTGGCACCACGTGGACATCACCTGTAAACATTACATACACTGCTTATCTGGGACATGAAAATGCATATGCAAGTGCATTTCCAAAAGTAATGGATGGAAAAATTCACCTGCAGTGGCAACAGGATGAAGAACCCGGAACCACTCAGGATTCTCCTGCTGATGATATTGTAATCAATAATATTTTATATAATGCATTCGATCCTTCGCGATTCGATCCATATAATCCAACAGTTGATTTTACATATACCTTGATTCCTGTTGGAATGACATATTCTGCAACATTTACAAATCTCTCTGTTGATGCAGAAGAATATTATTGGGAATTTGGCGATGGTGGCACCTCTACTCTTGAAAATCCAACGCATATTTATGCTCCGGGTATATACAATGTATGTCTGACAGGATATAATGTTTATGGTGAAACTACAGTGTGTGAAGAAATAATCGCCATGAATGAGCCTGTAGCTGATTTTACTTACATCGGCGATCCTGAAGTTGCATTTATAGATCTTTCTACCGGCTCACCGGCAGAATGGTATTGGGATTTTGGCGATGGATTTACGAGCACTGAATCCGATCCTGTTCATACATTTAGTGATAATGGCGTTTATAATGTTTGTCTGACTGTAACAAACGGTGCAGGGTCAGATACACATTGCGAAAATGTTACTATCGATTCATACGTTGCACCAACAGCTTACTGGATTTATAGCGGCGATCCTACTGTTACATTTACAGATCTTTCCATCGGCTCACCAACATCCTGGAGTTGGGATTTCGACGATGGATTTACCTCTGCCATTGCCAGTCCGGTACATACATATGCAGTAAACGGCACCTACCATGTTTGCTTAACAGTATCTAATGGAGCAGGCACGAGCACTTCATGTCAAGATGTGGTAATTGACAGCTATTTATCTCCGGTTGTCGACTTCAGTTTCACCGGTGATCCAACTGTGTCATTTACAGATCTTTCTACCAATAGTCCAACATCGTGGGATTGGGATTTTGATGATGGCACCTTTAGTACCGTTGAAAATCCTGTTCACACATTTCCTACCAATGGAAGCTATAATGTTTGTTTAACAGCTACAAACGGAATTGGCTCCGGAACCGATTGTAAGGTTGTGGTAATTAATGGATATGCTGCACCTGTGGCATTATTCTCATACAGTGGCGATCCGGTTGTTTCATTTACTGATCTCTCAACCGGAACTCCCACCTCCTGGTTCTGGGATTTTGATGATGGTGCATTTTCTACAGTCGAAAACCCTGTGCATACCTACGCCACGGATGGAATATATAGCGTTTGTCTCACTGTAACAGGTCCCGGAGGAGTAAATACCGGGTGTCAGGATGTAACTATTTCAAGTACGGCAGGCGCGCCAACAGCAGCATTTTCATACATCAATGTTGGACCATTAACCATTAAGTTTACCGACCTGAGCACAAATGCACCAACCGATTGGTCGTGGGATTTTGGCGATGGAAGTATAAGTGGATTACAAAATCCATCACACACGTATGCCAATATCGGAGAATATAATGTTTGCTTAACTGCGTCAAATGGAATTGGTGAGGATACGTATTGTGAAGTAATTTTTGCAGGCGACGATATTCAATCGTTGGACATAAACCATGTGATTGCTTACCCAAATCCGGCGTCATCAATATTGAATGTCAATATTCCCAATGTATCGGGTGATCACGATGTTTCGATCATTAATATGTTGGGGCAAAAACTGCCTGTGAAGGAATTGCAATTCATTGAAAATATTCTAACCCTAAATATCGCAGAGTTGCCTGCGGGAAATTATATGGTTTTAGTGCATCAAGATGGTGGTAATTACATTACTTATTTCACTAAAGAATAGATTGATTTTATGATATAGAAAAAGCTCGTCATGGTTGGCGGGCTTTTTTTTGTGGGTTGAAATTCCGGTCAAAATTCTCCCTGACAAACCTTTCGTGTTTAAGACCTAACAGGTCTAAGAACTGTTAGGTCTTAAACACGAAAGGTCTTAGACGAGAAAGGTTTAAAACGAGTAACCGCTTCTACTCGAATCAAACCGTTTATGCACAACCACAAAAAAAGCCCCGATGAATACTCTCCATCAGGGCTTTGGTTTTAGGTTTGGTCAATATCACTCAATGATCATACCGGCGCCTACTGTTGTATTGGTCGCTTCATCAATAATGATGATACTACCGGTATTCCTGTTGCGACGATACTCGTCATAAAATAATGGAACTGTTGTGCGAATCTTTACACGCCCAATCTCATTCAATGCCAATGAATCTACATCCTGAATGCGATGTAACGTATTCACATCTACTTTATATAAAATTTCTTTCACTACACATCGTGCATCGCGTGTAGTATGCTTGATTGCATATTTACCATTCAATTGCAGCGATTTTTTATCGTCCATCCAACATAACATGATATCGATATCTTGTCCGGTCTTAGGTGCATTATTTTCGCGCACTAACATATCACCGCGGCTGATATCTACATCATCTTCAAGAATCAATGTAACCGACTGCGGAGGATATGCTTCCTCTAAATCGCCATCAAGGGATTTAATTTCTGCAATTTTTGTTGTAATGCCACTGGGTAAATGCATCACTTCATCGCCGGGCTTCAATACACCCCCTGCAACACGACCGGCATAACCGCGATAATCGTGATATTCATTGCTCATCGGACGAACAACATATTGAACAGGGAAACGACAATCAATTAAATTATGGTCGCTGCCAATATGCACAGTCTCCAATGTATACATCAACGTCGGACCTTCATACCAAGGCATGTTTTTACTGCGATCCACAACATTATCACCCAGGAGCGCACTGATTGGAATAAATCGAACATCCTGCACATCCAACTTCGATGCAAAATGACGGAATTGCTCAACAACCTCTTCATACTTCTCCTGACTAAAATCAACAAGATCCATTTTGTTGATACAAATCACAACGTGAGGTATTTGCAACAACGATGCAATAAATGAATGTCGGTAAGTCTGCTCAACAACACCATTGCGCGCATCAACAAGAATAATTGCAAGGTTTGCCGTTGAAGCTCCTGTAACCATATTCCTTGTATATTGAATATGTCCCGGAGTATCAGCGATGATGAATTTCCTTTTCGGGGTGCTGAAATAGCGATAAGCTACATCAATCGTAATACCTTGCTCACGCTCACTTCGAAGACCGTCGGTAAGTAAGGCAAGATTTACATATTCTTCACCGCGATTTTTACTTGTCTGCTCGATCTGCTCCAACTGATCCTGAAAGATTGACTTTGAATCATACAGCAAGCGGCCTATCAAAGTAGATTTTCCATCGTCAACACTTCCTGCTGTAGTAAAGCGGAGTAACTCCATGTTTAAATAACCATGGTGATCAAATTTTCCGTCTTGAACTAAATGTTCCATTGTAATGATTATACAAATTAAATTATGTGTTTACTTTTTTTGTGATTGCGAATAAATCTATTTTATTCATACGTAATCACAGGGATTTTATTTAGAAGTATCCTGCCTTCTTCCTGTCTTCCATTGAAGTCTCACTGCGCTTGTCATCAGCACGATTTCCGCGCTCTGTTACACGAGTTGTAGCAACTTCGTAGATGATTTTTTCTACTGTATCTGCATCACTTTCAATAGCACCTGTAATAGGAAGGTCGCCACAAGTACGGAAACGCACATGCATGGTTTTCGCAGTCTCGTTCGGACGCAATTTAACCCATTCAGGATGAGTCGAAATAAATGCTCCGTCGCGTTCAATTACTTCGCGATCATGCGCAAAATACAAACGCGGAAGTGGAATATTTTCCTGATAAATATATTGCCATACATCCATCTCTGTCCAGTTAGAAATTGGGAACACGCGGAAGTGCTCACCAATATGTTTGCGACCATTGAACAGGTTCCATAACTCCGGACGCTGATTCTTCGGATCCCATTGACCGAACTCATCTCTGTGAGAGAAGAAACGCTCTTTTGCACGAGCCTTTTCTTCATCGCGACGCGCGCCACCCATACATGCATCAAACTTATTTGACTCGATGGTCTCCAGCAGTGTAACCGTTTGAAGGGCATTGCGACTTGCATTCAAACCTCTTTCTTCAACCGCAGTTCCTCTGTTGATGGAATCTTCAACAGATCCAACAATTAATGTTGCACCCATTTCTTTCACCAACCAGTCGCGATATTCCATTGTTTCAGGGAAGTTATGTCCGGTATCGATATGCACCAGTGGGAACGGGATCTTAGCAGGCCAAAAGGCTTTGCGAGCCAGGTAAACCATCACTATAGAGTCCTTGCCGCCGGAGAATAATAAAGCCGGTTTTTGAAATTGTGCCGCTACTTCGCGCATCACATATATGCTCTCCGCCTCCAGCTCCCTTAAATGTGTTAAGCTATAACTCATGGTAAATTATTGATTCGATATAATAGGTAAGATAAAATCCATTAAACGTTGCACGCCCTCCTGAATTTCTAATTTATCAGTGGGTATTTCCAAAGCAGGATGTTCCGGTGCCTCAAAAGGTGCCGTTATTCCGGTGAAGTCGGGAATTAACCCCTTGCGAGCCTTGGCGTATAAGCCTTTCACGTCTCTAGCTTCACAAACTTCAAGCGGTGCATTTACATATACTTCCAGAAAATCCGCCTCGCCAATTATGCTTTTCGCCAATGCCCTGATCTCATTTGTCGGGCTCACAAAACAATTGATGGTGATGATCCCGCAATTCAGAAACAGCTTGCTCACCTCCGAAATCCGACGAATGTTCTCTATTCTGTCTTCAGCGCTGAAACTCAGGTTATTGTTAATCCCTGTCCTGATATTATCGCCATCCAGCAACATGGTCAGAAACCCCATTTTATGCAGTTCCTTCTCCAATGCCTCTGCGATAGTGCTCTTTCCTGAACCGCTTAAACCGGTCAGCCATATCACTTTCGCGGTCTGTTTCAGCAACTGCTCCTTGTCGGAACGCTGAAGCAAACGGTGAAAAATCGGATGTATGTTATCCTGTACAGGCGCCATTGTGTGCAAAAATCGCTGCAAAGGTAAGGAATCTGACGTAAAAAATCAGTTTTTTCGAGGCCTTGAGGGGTGATAATGGTCAGTCCCGGGAAGCCTATTCCACTCCCGATAGGTCTACTTTCTGCCTCGGTTTAGGGGGATGGCGGGAGTTTTTTGATAAAAGCTACCTTTTCACCAAGCCGAAGCTCATTGAAACCTCAAATCTTCATATTTTCCTGCAACATCTTGAAACTGAGTATCTTTGATAATGGACTTTAAACTCCGCCCATGGAACATGAAAGACCTGCCGGATCTGGTTAAACATGCCAATAACCCAAATATAGCAGGCAACATGACCAATGGGTTTCCGCACCCCTACACTAAAGCTGACGGGATCAAATTCATCCACTTTGCCACCCAGGACGACCCTGTCCACATCTTTGCTATCGAGGTGGAAGGTCATGCTGTCGGTGGGATCGGCATGCACCCGCAGACCGATATTCATTGCAAGAATGCAGAGTTGGGATATTGGCTGTCGGAAGATTACTGGAGGAACGGTATTTTGAGCAAAGCCATTCCTCTTATGATCGATTTCGCTTTCAAAACATATGATATTGAACGCCTTTTCGCCCGACCTTTCGGTAGTAATAAAGCTTCACAAAAAGTGCTTGAGAAAAACGGATTCAAGCTCGAAGCGCGCCTGGAGAAAACAATTTTTAAGAATGGTATTTTTGAAGATGAACTAATTTATGCGGTCAGGCGTAAAAAATGACATACTGCAAACAACCCTACCTGCATCATTCACGTTAATCAACCAAACAACCAATCGCCTCCCATGCAAAAATTCCTCCAAACTATCTTAGTAGTTATCGGCAGTCTGGGTGTTGTCATTTCATGCAATAGTGGTTATGATTATTGGGAATTAAGCGAGTTTAATATGCAACCCGACGCACTAAAGGATATGGCCGAAATTAAATTGGTGTATTATAGCAATGGTCCCGCACAGGTAGATAATGATGGCGCGTATATACATGCCATAGTCACTTCAGTGGAAACGGGGGACACCATCAATATTTTAAGTCCGTATTTGAGTGAATTTAGTCCGGAGGACGGTGATAAAACTTTTATTTATATCGGTATACATTCAAACATCGGCAAAGCAGTATCAAGTGATTGGGATCTCGATAAGTATACCAAAGTTATCCGTGATCCGAAATTTGATGCTATAGCACATAATGATCACCCGACTGTAATTGGTTCCATTGCTAGCACTGAAATGCCATTTCAATAAACCGCGAAAGATATGACCACTACTGATCTGCAATACCCTGTTGGCAAATTTCAACGTCCCGCTGAGTTCAATGCTGCCCGTATGCCTGCATTTATTGATACCATTGCAAGCTTTCCTGAAAAACTGAAGGCAACTGTTTTAGTTATGTCTGAAGCGCAACTCAATGCACCTTACAGACCCGGTGGTTGGTCAGTTCGACAAGTGGTACATCATTGTGCGGATAGCCACATGAATAGTTTTATTCGATTCAAACTGGGACTCACAGAGGACAATCCAACAATAAAACCTTACGAGGAAGCAGCTTGGGCTGAAATGTCGGATTATCTCAAAACAGATATCGCATATTCCCTGATGATCATTGAAGGATTGCATGCCAGATGGACCTCGCTATTGCGCAATATGTCAGAAGCTGATTTTCAACGCACGGTATTTCATCCACAACAAAACAGAGAGATGTCATTATTCACCTTACTCGCACTTTATGCCTGGCATTGTGATCATCATTTGGCGCATGTGCAGATTGTAAGTCGGCAATAATGAATATCTAATTACAAATCACCTTACTTCCTCACATAAAATGCTCGAATATGAAAACATTGCTTTGGGTATCCATTTGTATCTGTTTGATTACATCCTGCCGCTACGCGTATGTCAAAGATTATACCGGTGAGTACAATTTTGAACTATACTATTTGGAATATGACAGTTTAGGCGTAGCCTATGCCACAGACACACTGCTATGCACCGGCACCATATCGCGATATCAAGAGGGCGATGAGGCAAATGCCACAACCCCAATAGAATCATACGAGATCGCTGCCGACGAAAAGGCTTGGCTCACTATTTCATATAACAATTGGACAGTGATATGCCATGTAGATGAATCAGGTGCAATTGAACCGTATTCCTATGGAACAAGCTATACGCATTCAGGAGAATTCACTGACGATACACATATTCTGCTAAATACTTTCTGGGGTGGCCTTGGGTTATATGAAAATATTGAAGTGCATGGTGAAAAAATGCTCAATGATTAATTGGCAGATCGAGATACACTAAAATAATAGACAAAAAAAATACACCGGACTTACATTAAACCTGGTGTATTTTTTTTAATACATTTATTAATTTCTGCTAAGCACTAACAATTGCGCATCGCAAACATTCTGATAGCAAACATTTACAATATACATACCGTCAGGAAGGGAGGTCAGATCAATAATGGGACCGGTAAGTGGGGTTTTATATCTAAGCACTTCCTGGCCTGTTGCATTTACAATAGTCAGCAATCCCTCTGTTGAATTGTTTGTTTCAATATATAATATTCCATCTGTGGGATTAGGATAAATCGCGAATTGCACTTGCATATTATGCACATCAGTGCCCTCATCTACGAGACCATTGCAATTATTATCGAGACCATCAATTAATTCCTCAGCACCACTGTTAATCAGGGCATTTGTATCATCGCAATCAGTATTTTCCATCACGTAGCCGGGCAACTCCAATGCACAGGTAACCGCCGGCGCCTCAGGGTTTCCGTAAGAGTCTCCATCTAAGTCGGCATAGAAGACATTCATAGGAAGATCTTCATCCACAATCCCATTTTCATTATCATCTATCCCGTTGCAAACTTCATCAATCATACATGGCAACAGTGCTTCAGTGCCGGTGATAGTTCCATCTGTCAGCAAACGATGTATCTGAATATAGTGATCGCCAAATAATGCATCATATTGCTCTGAACTAACAATCAATCGTTGATCAGCATCAAGCTTAATATCTCGGTTAATTGCATCCGACAACCATGTCCATCCCAATTCTGAAAACGACAGATCTATATTTCCATCCGCATCAAATTTGAAAATAATTGGTGAAGTATAATGGTCGGGAGCATTTTCATTCAGACTGATATAAAATTCATTTGCTTCTGAAATCACGGCAGCTGACGAAATGTAATTTGGACAAGGTGTTATTGAATCCGGAATATAAAATTGATGCCCGTCGCCCGAAAATGACAAATCAGGATTGCCGTCAAGATCAAATCGAAGCAGACAGAACTGCGATGGAACGAATAATTCTATTTCCCCGGCAGCTACAATTCCTGCATCATCAATTCGGAAAGCTTCTATATGAAAATCAATGGTATCGAACGCGACCCTGCCCTCATCACCAAAACTCATATCCAGTGCACCATCTGAGGTTAGTCTTACAATATCGCCGGGCATACTATTATTTCCCGCAAGATAGATATTACCCGATGCATCAGTTTTTATATCATCATTGCAGTTGATCGTAAAATCCGGCAATATAGAAAGCCCATCTATACCAAAAGTATCATCGAAGGAACCATCTGCATTCAAACGCATGATTTCAGATCGCTCTGATGAATAATCTTCAATCAAAACAAGAATTTTTCCATCCGCATCTATTCCAAGTCCGGTTACACTGTGAATTTTTCCGATTGGACCAAATATTACACCGTTATCGCTAAAACTTGCATCAAGTGTTCCGTCAGCCAGGTATTGTGCTACAAACCATGAAGAGAAAATTGGATCAGATTCATACGACATACCTCCAATCAGGAACTTACCTCCGGGAAGAGAAATAGCCTTTGTGATATCTGTAGTAGTATGACAATTTTCCTCGCCGGGAAGGTCGCAGGGATTTTCAATTAATGCACTTTCCAATGCCTTAATCCCAAACAAACCCAAGGTAAGATCAGGCGTGCCATCTGCAAGTACGCGCAAAATGTAATTCGTAGTTCCTGTTCCTGTAGGTTCATTCAGCCAATAGGTAATGCTGCCTGCTTCATCGACAAAATCATTATCCCACAAGTAGTCGGATCGCAACATGGAAAGGTATTCACCATCCGAGGAAAATGCCGGATCAGCAATATCCGATTGAGCAAATGCAGGTGCGAAGGCAAAAGCAAGCAATGCTACGCAGGTTGATTTTTTAATGAGTGACATGGGATTTTTCATGCGCAGATATTTTGGGGTTTATATTGAATTAATGCTAATATGAAATAAAATTCAAATTATCATTATTTACTAAACTACGGGTTTAAACCCGTTTTTCATAGGAGAATCGGAAAAAAATTGGCATTTTTTCGTTTTCATCTCCCACAAAGCCAAAATTCAACGGTAATTACTAGAACTCATCTCAAAAATAGGTTTGATTTAGCATTTTCAAGTATTCGCGCTTTAGCCGAGGCGCTTGAAGTCGCCCCTACTGGAGGTTGTAAGGGCAATTCAAGTAACGATGGATAAAGAGCGAAGACGCAGAAAAGACGCCAAAGGTATTTTTGAGATGAGTTCTACATACAATCACAAAAAGATAATGAATTAAATTTTTACCAATTTCCACTTTCCTTGTCTGAAGATATAGACATAAATAACAGCCATCACTGCTTCAGAAATAGGCACAGCGGCATATACCCCTGGCGAGCCAAGGTCAAGCTGAATAGCCATAAACCAGGCTAATGGTATTTGCAATATCCAGAATCCAAATACATTGATGATGGTAGGTGTTCGAGTATCACCTGCACCGTTTATGGCATTGGCCAGAACCATTTCATATCCATAAGCGATATATCCGATACAAACAATCCGCAAGCATGTAACGCCCTGATTTACAACGGCATCATCTGAATTAAATATGCGCATGAAAAACTCAGGAAACCCGACAAAAATCACTGTCACCACTGCCATAAACAACATATTAAAATATGCTGTTCGCCATACACCCTTTTCGGCTCGTTCTGGTTGATTTGCACCAAGATTTTGCCCCATTAACGTTGCAGCGGCATTCGAAATTCCCCAAGCCGGCAAAATTGAAAAAACTAAAATGCGTATTGCCGTGGTATAACCTGCTAATGTTTCCTCGCCAAATTGCGACATGATGCGCATTAAAAAAATCCAACTAGCCGAAGCAATAATAAATTGACCGGCACTACCTGAAGATAGTATGACTATCCTTCTCACAATATCTGTTTTTAATTGCCAGATTTTCCCTTTCAGATGCACCAGTGATTTTCCATTTGTGAGGTGATAGAACTGATATATTACACCAATACTTCTACCTATTGTTGTTGCCACTGCCGCGCCTTGCACTCCCAATTCAGGAAATATCCATATTCCAAAAATGAACAAAGGATCCAGTACAATATTGATTCCATTTGAAATGATCAAACTGCGCATTGCGATGCCGGCATCACCTGCTCCACGAAAAATTCCATTATTTAAAAACAATAAAACAATGGCAAAATTTCCGGTAAGCATCCATCGAGTATAACCGACTCCATTTTGTATCATCTGATCACTTGCACCCATGGCGCGCAACAGATTTTCAGGGAAAAATATACCAACCAATGATACTGCAGCTGCAATGGCCAATCCTATGTAAATAGCCTGCATGGCGGCTTCTGCGGCTCCTTTTGGATTATTTTCACCTACTCTCCTCGCCACCATCGCCGTTGCGCCCATACTCAATCCGAACCCAATTGAATACACAATGGTAAGTGTACTTTCTGTCAGTCCAACAACGGCAACTGCTTCTACACCAACTTTGCTGACAAAGAAAATATCGACTACCGCAAACAAACTCTCCATACCCATTTCAAATATCATGGGTACTGCAAGAAGAAAAATTACAGTATCTAATTTCCCTTTAGTAGTATCTATATTTTCGCCCTTTAGGGCCTGACCTAATAATTGAAAAAATTTACGCATGCCTATGCCTTTCAAAATAATAAATTATAAGAAATTACCTTTTCCATGCAGCTCATCCACCACAGTGCAGAAAGAAAAATAAATTGTGGATGCTAAACAATGTGTTAAAGTGGAAGCATCCTGATTAAAGGATCATATGCAATAATTGATTGAGCAAAGATAATTGAATTGGAGGAGAAAGGAGAGAGGAGAGAGGAGAGAGGAGAGAGGAGAGAGTGAGTGGGTGAGTGGGTGAGTGGGTGAGTGGGTGAGTGGGTGAGTGGTGAATCGTGAGTCGTGAGTGTGGTGCGTACTTGAGAATCGGGTATACGATGCGAACATGCATTTGATACCTGATACTTGATACTTGATACCTGATACCTGATACTTGATACCTGATACCTGATACTTGATACCTGATACTTGATACCTGATACCTGATACCTGATACCTGATACTTGATACCTGATACCTGATACTTGATACCTGATACCTGATACCTGATACTTGTCAATGCCTGAAATAAGTTGACCGTTTTTAAGGGCAATAACCATAAAAACGAGTCAAAATGAGTTACAAAAAACAATTTTCTACTAGTGTCAAGGATCGGAGATTACGGTCCTTCAGTGTTGAGTTTAAGAAGTTGAAAGTCAGGGAGATAACGTCTGGCCGGACGACCATCAGTGAAATTTGCCGAGAATATGAGGTGTCCAGGACCAGTGTTTTTCGGTGGATGAGTAAATTTGGTGTCATGGGAAAGAAAAAGGAACGGGTAGTCGTAGAAACAGACAGCGACACCAAGCAGCTATTGGCGCTCAAGAAACGTATAG
>JAIBBA010000013.1 GCA_019694895.1 Chitinophagales bacterium | reverse complement strand
CCTTCAAATTTTCCATAGCCGGGCACATCCATAATGTCGTATGAAGCAAATAATCGGTGATATGGAATATACTTATCGCGATGATTGCTCAGAAATTTTGCCGTCCCCTGCCCTGCCAGCACCACATTTCTTGGATTCCAGGTAAATTTATAATTCCAGGGATTATTATCACTTTCAGGTGCAACGAGACCACCGGTATATGAGCGAAATCCTGTAATCTCAGCACCCATATTCCGCACATGATCAATTATTTTCATGGCACTCATGTGATCGATGCCGGGATCTAAACCCATTTCATTCATTAATATCAATCCCTTAGAAACAGCCTCATTATGCAACGCACGCATAGCATCGCTGACATAGGATGCAGATACAAAGTGTTTTCCTAAGGCGACACAGATTTTAGCAACAACAGGATGCACAAATGCCGGCAATAATGAGACTACGATATCAGACTCACCAATGAGTTTTTGACATAATGCGGCATCATCTGCATTGAAATACACAGCATTTCCCTGCGGATGTGCTTTGATTTTCTGCTTTGCCAAATCCTCATCAAGATCGCCAATTGTCACTGTCCATTGATATTCGGCTGCATTGTCGAGCAGATAATCGATGAGCACTGTTGCCGACTTCCCGGCTCCTAAAACAAGTATATGCTGCATAATTGAGCCGTAAAATTACTACTTTCACCCATAGAATCAGGTGACCATGGATACCATCAGCATACAATTACAGCTTACCAGACATAGTGGAACCGACAATTTCAGTGTCGAGGAACAAATGCTCATTAAGGCTGCACATGAGGCTTTGAGTTCAGCTTATGCACCCTATTCGCAATTTCAGGTAGGTGCCGCATTGTTATTGGAGGATGGCAGTATAGTGAAAGGAAGCAATCAGGAAAATGCAGCATATCCATCAGGATTATGTGCTGAGCGTGTTGCTTTCTTCAGTGCCGGAAGCCAACATCCGGGGAAAAAAATAATGGCCGCTGCAGTAACTACCTCTTACCCGATGGAACATCCGATTTCTCCTTGTGGCGCTTGCCGACAGGTAATGGCGGAATACGAATTGAAGCAACAAACCCCAATAAAACTCTTGTTATGCAGTCATGATGGTTCTGTGATAGTAGTAAACAACTCACGCGATTTGCTTCCACTCTATTTTTCAGGCGAGTGGTTGAAGAAATAAATCGGCATATTGCAAAACAAAAAATGGCAGGAATTATTAACTCCTACCATTTTATTATAAGATTTATTTAATCTATTTCTTAGTGTTCAACAACAAACTTGGTGTTAAACACTTTGTCTTCCGATTGCGCTGTAACTATGTATGCTCCTGCCGACCATGTGCTCACATCCAGGTGGAACATTTCAGTTTGCGTGCGTTTTTGTGTTTCAGCATATATCAGGTTTCCTGTGATATCATACACTTTCAATTGCACGTCGGAAAGATGTGGTAGTGCCACGCGAATAAACACTTCTGCATCCGCAGGATTTGGATATACCTGCATGTCGGATGGTTGAGTGAATTGCTCTTCAACCGGAGTATAATTGCCTACCGTAAATTGCTGATATATCAATCCACCGAAATCAGTGCCGAAATTTTTTATATATGAGCCGTCGATATTGCGTGTGCGGAACCATCCGCTGCCATCACTGTTTGCCCACCAGCTTAAACCATCTTCACCATAATCATATAAATATAACCGGTAACAACCATCATCTAAATGCAAGGTATCCTTGTATGTAGTGTTATCGGTGAAGGTTGTACGTTGGAAAATTATGCTGTCGGTCTCGTCATAAAGGAACAAATCGTTTTCATGAGAAGCAAGATTTGTTTTTAAATCCAAAATAATATCACTGGGATAAACAGGTGGCATTGTCAATGGTGTAGTGATAGAGTTGTTATATACATATTCATCGGCAACACCATTTGGATTACTAACGGTTGCAATAAATGCTGTTCCTGTTGGCGACCATCCGAAATTTGGCAAGGTCACTTCTTCACTTTCCATAAATGCCAGGTTGCCGGTCCAGGTATAGGTATCCTGGTCGTAATCTTTAATTCCATAAGTGATATCAAGTGATGTCAGCGTTGCAGATCCCGTATTGGTAATGCGCACAATTGGATCACTGCACACCGGATTTTTACGCGATTGCATGTCATCATCAGATGGTGCGATAATGGCATCGAGCGCTGCATCATGTGTGAAGTTTGGTTCGCCATAGGTGACAAGTTGAACTGAAGTTACATATGTAGGAACACTTCCCGCCCCATTCCAGGTATATGCTTCCGCATTATAATCAAAAGTATAGGTATTTCCGGCTGAAACTTCAGGTGTCAATTCATAATCATAAGTCCACACTTCAGCTCCCGGGCACCAGTTTGCGCGATCGTAAACCCATGTTCCACCCTGAGGATAAACCGGATTCAAATCACAATCGTCGCGCCATACTTCTTTGCTCCATACCTGTTCTCCATCAACATATAAATAATGTTCACGCGCACAGAATTCAGAACAATTAGAAGTACCTCCAAAGCCATGTCCTGTAACGCGGATCTTTACCCGTGAATTCGCAGCATCTGCGGGAATGGTTACTGTTTTTGGAGGTGTTTGTTCATCGTATGATGGCGTAAGTCCATAACTGTAAAATCCATACCATAAATTTTGAACTTTTTTAGGCTCACGAGGTGGCGTTCCTTCAATAAACCACAATTCCATATCTAATAATTCCTGCCAGTTACCTGCAGCAAGATGTACAGAATCATGTAATATCGGGCGGTAATCGCTGACATCATAAGTCCAGGTAAATCCTTCACCAAGGTCAAGTCCTATTCCATAAGGAGTAATATATCGCGCAAGCTCATATTGATTAATTACTTCAAACGGAGCACTGTAATAAGGTAAATCAGTATTGTAGATAGTATTTGTTGCAGCGATAAATGTTGAATCACTTACGGTTCCGTCAACATTATAATTGTAAACATAATAATTTGTCGGCCATACTAATGTAGTATCTGTTGCAGTAGTTGGATCAGCAGGATCGTAATACACAAGAGTGATGGGATCATTGGCAACAGCATCAACAATTAACACCGAGTCAATATGAGAAGTAAATACTCCTTGCTCGAAACGCACTATTGGTCGGGTTACGGAGGTCTGCGCATTTCGTGCAATTTCCGTTGCTTTTGCAAGATGCGTGGTTGCACCTATCAATCCGAGATCGTACATACCTGATTGATCGGGCTCGGAAATTCCATCGCCATCATTAAACTGATAATACAATTGAAGGTTAGCTGCATATGGATGTGTGGCATCAAGATCTTTATACATGTAAGCTGCGATATCTGCTGCAGGCATTTCAACATTCCAAACGGCAAATTCATCCATAAATCCGGCATAAGATTCAGACCCACCCCAATTTCCTTTTCCCAAACGCAAATGATCGATTCCTGTCATCGGTTTAATTTTCCCTGTACCTGAATGCCAGAGCACGCCATTTTTATAAATTTTCATGCTGCCGGTTGTAGTGTTTTTGGTGAATGTCCAATACACCCAATTGCCTTCATACTCGGCCGCTGTAGCAGCTTTATTGATACGATCATAACCTCCGTCGTTTCCGGCATCCCAATATACATTGGTATCGCTCCAAGGGGTGTGACTATTTAATACACGCGCGCCATCAGCTGTTATAGCTTCGAAGGTAGTACCGTTCTGTGGCTGAAATGGAGCATCGCCCATACTCCAAAATGAGATGGTAACCTGATCATTTAATCCGGACAATGGATTTCCATAAACATCGGCCTGATCGGGTGTATGAAATTCTATGTATTTATCGGCACCGGCATAGCTCAGCACCATTGGGTCTACAGTGCTTTCAGCGTTTATTGTTGCAGCGCTTCCCGTTGTCTCATTTTGATAAGAAATATCGATGATCAGATTTGATATACCATCCCAATTAAAGGGCGTATCAAAATCAACGCCTGACCAGCCGGTTCCGGGTAAAAAGTCTCCCGAATAAACTGTAGACAATCCACCCTCGAAAGTATTCGCCCCAAATGATGTTAAAGCTGTTGTCGCGATGCGAATGGTAAGGTCATTCAAAGATGAAGAAGCAGAGCTGAAATCAAAATCCATCCCTGTGATATCTCCGGCTGTAAGTCCTGCAGCAGTAAGTTCAGCTGCCGTCCATATAATTTGTGTTCTGGAAATCGGGTGCACTGCATCAAATGGCGTTGCCGTAGATGTAGTCGATATTCCGGTTACCGCCGTTGTAAGCGAGGTGGTATCATCATACACTATATAATATTCCCATGATGGAACAGAAATGAATGTTGGTGTTGAAGAATAATTGAAAGTATCAGGAGCATTGCCATTTGCAAGGAACCACGGATGTGATAGCAGCGTGCTGTCGAGTACTCCTGTGTGTTCATATAAGTAAGTATAAGTAAGATAATCCCATTCGCCGCATGCAGGACTTTGTGCAGGATTGCATTTGAGCGTATATTTCATGAGTATCTTTTCTACGGGCACATCCAAACCCGGCAGATCAAACCAGGCATCCTGAGGAGATCCAAAGGTGAAGGTTTGAACTTTGATGGTATCTCCCGGATCAGCCTTTACAGCTGAAACAAGTATCATCATCAGAAAAATTGTGCATAGCGCCGTTTTCATGTATCGCAACATGGTTGTAAGTTTGGCACAAATATAGGAAAGCATTGACGCATTAGTCGGCGCTGAATTGTCATAACTCAATCATACAAACTTGGTAACAGCCACCGGTATTTATAAATCTTTTGGCCCTTTACAGGTCCTGAAGGGTGTAGATTTGCAGGTAAACCCTGCAGAAGTAGTTAGTATTGTAGGTGCTTCGGGAGCGGGTAAAAGCACGCTGTTACACATTATTGGCACTCTCGACAAACCGGATAAAGGCGATGTAATATTGAACGATGTCTCAGTCAAGTCACTCTCCGAAAAGCAACTTTCAGCATTCAGAAATAAGCTCATAGGCTTTGTATTTCAATTTCACCACCTGCTTCCTGAATTTACCGCCTTGGAAAATGTGTGTATCCCCGGATATATTGCAGGCAGAAAGGAATCAGAAGTTGAAGCCAGAGCGAAGGAATTGCTCGAATATTTGCGCGTTAGCGACAGGATGCAACACAAACCCAATCAAATGTCGGGCGGTGAACAACAACGTGTAGCCGTTGCAAGAGCCTTGATCAATCAACCTGCTGTAATACTTGCTGATGAGCCTTCAGGTAATTTAGACACACAAACAGCAAAAGAATTACACGAATTGTTTTTCCAGTTGCGCGATACCTTCAAACAAACATTTATCATCGTAACACATAATACCGAGTTGGCAGATATGGCCGACAGGAAACTGGTGATGCAAGATGGACAAATGGTATTGGGCTGAGGTAAGCTGATCTCATTTTTTTCTGAAAAGTACTATCCTGTTCGAATTCGTACCATGCGTATTATTGCGAATTCCCCAAATATTGGCTGTTTTGGTAAATTGTTGCTCATTAATCATCAATCTATCAACTTCAAAACCGGCATGTAATCCCATTTCAAGCACAATGGTTTCCAGACGTGTTTTCCCGTAATGAATTTCACCTGTTTCGAAAGCCACGTGTCCTCCTTTGGCAGTAATGCGATATAATTCGAAGAATACTTGTTGCATTTTCTGCATCCATGCATCAACTGTTTTCGACATGGTGATGCGTTTGGCAATTTCATTTACATCGATATCGTTAAACCAACAGCGCAGCCAATTGTCTTTGGCATATTGCACTACATCGAGAAATGGCGGTGAGGTAACAACAAGTGTAACGGAATTGTTTTTTATTTGTCGTGTTGCTGCAGCATCACTATTGATTAAAAGAGCTGATGTTGCTGCCTGAGAAAGGTATTTTTTTGTTGAAATATCCAGGTCTTTTATCAGGTTGCGCGACTTTTTCATGATTAGTGCATGCACATCGCGATATTCCGGCTTTTGGTTGCGTTTTTTATTGATGAGCAACTGCCTTTCGCGCGATACTGCCTGATTTGGAGGCAATGTATAAACAGAAAAAAATCCGGGCGAATGACCTGTAAGTCTGTTTGTGGCAACCATGCGAATCCATCGGTCGAGAGCGTCTTCAGTGCCCGAAAGTTTGCGCTTTTTTAACCACTCCCGCAATAGCAGAATTTCATTTAATGTATGCTTATGATAAAACATACTAAGTGTATGTCGTTCTTTTACAGGAGTTCCCGATAAAATATGACTTAACCGCCGGTCCAGAGCCTGTAATTCCGGAATACATAATCTCCCACCTGATAATATGGCACTAATGGGATTTACATCATTGGCAATAATTCGCCTTCCACGCAGGGCAGCTTCAATTACCGTTGTACCTCTTCCGCTGAATGGATCATAAACCACATCACCTTCATTGGTATATTTTTCAATAAAATATTTAGGCAACGATGGCTTAAAGCAGGCTCTGTAGGCTATTTCATGCAGGTTATGACCCTCCCTTTGTTTAGAAGTCCAAAAAGAGCCGGTATATACAGGAACCCGTTTCCCTTTGAATTGAATGGATGATCTGTTTATACCTGCAGCTTGCATGAGCCGTAAAATTCACCAAAAACAGTGAATATACATGAACATATACACTGTGGACTGTCCTGTATTTGGTTGTAATAAAAAAAACTGCCAGTTTTGCGTCATCAACCATTGACCATGCAAAATACACTTCCTTTCGGTAATGTCGGTGACATTACATTTACACCTTCGGGACAAGACCTTAAAATTTATGTCAGCGGACAGTTGCTAGGAACTTTTAATTCTAGCAGTCCTGCAACCGTGTTTATTACACAAAATGGCAGCAACAAGGCAATCACCTTCAAACAGATTTCGCAGAGTGCTTATATGCAGGGTAACACCGGCACTCCGGGAGTAGATACCATTTATTTCAACCCATTAACAGGAAATTCAAAAATAGAAGCCTGCTCAGGTGGTGCGGGATGTTTTAAGCTGACGGGAATCGGATGGGAGGATGACGACTACGGACAAACATGTACAGGAGGCAGCAAAGGCTTCACAAACCTGTTTAACATTTCAGCGGAAGGTCAACTCAAAGCTAAGTTCGAGCAGGTATCCATAAACGGAAGCATGCAAATTCGATTGGTAGCCAGATACAGCGGTAACGTTATGTGCAAACAAACACCTGCTACAGCCATATGCTGTAATGATAACTACTGTTATTATTGTAATGAGTAAATGGAAATATTAATTAAATGGTTGAAGCACAAGTTCAGCCATTTTTTTATCACCGGTTTTAGAAGCACACCACGACAAAGTTTCTGTCATGAAAACAAAGCGCTTGTTTCCGGATTCCTTTTTCAGCATTAACAAGTCTTCGTAAAGCTTACCATATAGCGGCTTGCGTTGTCTTTCCGGAGTATTGGCGATTTTTTTCAGCTGAGTAGTAAATAGTCGCTCGAAGTCATCGAACTTTCCGCGATTTTTCATGCTGCGGACAACACTTCTGTAAGCTGATTCAAAGAACACAAGCTGCTCTTGTTCAATCAATATGATCAGATAAAGCATGGAAGCGCCATGTTGTAATTCAATTTTCACATCGGTTTTAAATTGCATGACGCGCTGACAGTAATCCAGGGATCTGTCGTACTCGCCATTGATAAAAAACATCAACGAAAGGTTATATGGCGTAACAACAAGGAAGGATTCTGTAATAATATTTTCAAACTTGCGGCAATAATTCTCAAATTCTTCTGCCAGCATACCACTTCGGCTGTACATACCGCGATTCATGGCATAGAGAATCTTATTATTGATAACCACCTGCGAAATGGAATTATCATCTTTCACTGCTTCACGAGGCAATTCTTCAAGCTTTGCTATCACCTCTTCAAATTCATCATAATTACCTACAACATGCGCGGCCGACAAATAATTAGAAAGCGCGTCAATATAATTTCCCATTACATTGAGCCTGTGTTGCGGATAGTCGCTGAATAGATCTACTAATTGCTTTGTCAGCTGAAAAGTGCCTTGATAGTCGTGGTTATATTTACAAATAAGCCCCTTCGCCCTCAGCCAAAAGAATTTTTCTGTAAACGTATGCAGGTCTTCAAATTTTTGATTCAATACCGCATCGCGTGATGAAGTATATTGTTCAAGGTCTTCATTACTGCGCATCAATGGATCTTTGATAAACTGAACCCATAAAGTGAAGAACACTTCACCAAGCTTAGATTCATTATTTAGTCGATCAAATACCCATTCCTCTTCAGCATGTAATTTTCGGATCGTTTCATTCGGATCGCCACCGGAAAATTTCAAGGCGTAGATGCGTTCGCGTTGCAAAATGGTAACCAAGCAATAGATCAAATCATATTCATAGGCGAGTTCTTTGGCTTTTTTTAAAGCTTTTGATCGCATTTGTGTCAATCCCTTCTCTGTATAAAAAAGCTCATCCTGAATGAGATTAAACACCTCTGTGGCTACATTTTTATCGCTGCGATACAACCGCATACTCTGCATGATCAGGTCATACAAGTAATTTTTTGTTTGTGGAAGTTGCTTTATCGCGGCAGCAGTCTTCAATTTCTTTTTCACGATTTCTTCATCATATCCATCCTCTTGAGCCATGATAAGATCGAATACCTTCATGTACAGTTTGTCCTTTTCATTGCCATGACGTTGCGCAAAAAGTCGGAAATAACGCTTTTCATTTGCTGAAAGGGCATGAATCAGGTGGTATAGGTCTTCTGCCGGACTATGCATGGGCTTGCTTCAGGGGTAAATATAGGTTGAAGAACTCCAGTTTGAAAACTAACTGCTCAAAGTCAATGCCAAAAACCGCTTATTAAGCCTGAAATGATAGCAATAATCGGTTAATTTACCATTTTTCATATCCAAAAACGGATAATTCACGGTTTTCCGTTAACGGAACTGATAACCGCTAAAACGCTATCCCCAATTGCATTACAGGCGTTATACATATTAATTATTTTCATATTTGTCTGTCAGACGTTGAAGAATCGGTCAAAATTTGGCTTGAGCAGGCTCAGGGGTGGAAATACCTTTGGCTTATCAAACAACAAACACTATGCACGCGCCGATCTTATTTACCAAAAAACGTCTTCTCGACTTCAGCAAACGCGAACGTCAGATCTTACAATTAATTGCTAAAGGAATGACAACCAGAGAGATAGCACTGGAATTGAGCATCTCCGAAAATACAGTTGAAAGTCACCGAAAGCGCATGATCCGTCGCGTGGAAGCCCGCAACATATTCGGTGTATTTCATTACACCATCAGCAATGGCATTTTACAGCCCTCAGTTTTCAGTGACCCTTATTTATTGTAAACACAAGCACAACTCTGCTATCCCAAGTTTCTCCCTCTTCAACATAGGCTGTTGAATCGCTGACCGTCCCCACCCCCGGGGGCGGTTTTTTTATTTACTTACAGGTATCTTTGTCCGACGATGGAAATATTTGCCTACATATTCTATATCGGTGTGATCAATATCGTTTTTACCAGCGGTTGGAAACTCCTGGCCACCATGGTAGGATCCCTGCTTAAAGATGTAGGTGTCAATAAGGATAATACTTTCCTGGTATTTAAAACTGTAGGTTATTACATATTGGTAAGCCTTGCAGCACTGGTAACTGCTCAGCACATGGAAACAACCTACAAACTTGCTGCCATGGCATATGCATTTACAGGCACTTTTGTCATTTATGCAACCATTGCCAGTAATCTGGAGCGCAACAGATGGCGAGCCGTCATGAATTTTGAACGCAAACGTATTCAAGTAATGCGCTATGATGGTTATTTGCTGATGGCATGTATCGTGTTATTTATAGCGACTATATTACAACCGCAAATCGCCGACCTTGCTCCACACCGCTGGCTACTGGAAACTATTGATAGTATATATAATACTATTTTCTTAAAATGGGTGATAGGTTTCTTTGCCTTTTTCTACATGCTGAATATCATTTTCAGAGGCATAAAATTCTCTGACGAAGTGTTTGCCATGCTTTTCAACAGAAAACGCCCGGGATCCGATAATAATGATAATTCCGGCACAGAATATGCCGATTATGAAGAGATCATTGACGACGACAGCCGTTTGCCAAAATAATGCCACTTCAGAATTCGTTTATCTGAATATTATATGCGCCAAATCCTGACCATTTTTCTATTGTGCCTTTCACAATTGCTTTTTGCGCAGGACGTTCAGTGGGCTTCGGAAGTAGTGAAATTTTCAACTGAATACAGCCGAACACAATTTTCGGCAAAACAAGCCCTTGGCGCTCCAAATAAACTTCCTGCCTCCGGCGAATCTACTGTTGCCTGGGCTCCATCTACTCCTGATAATCCGGCAGGAGAATTTATTCAAGTGCGCTTTGCTCAGCCTCAATATGTGCAACAAATTGGTATAGGCGAAAGCAATGCCCCCGGCGCTGTTAAAGAGGTAGTGCTTATTTCTACCGAAGGGAAAAAATATACCGTCTACACCAACGATACCATCAAGCCGGCTTACAATACAGGAAGTCGCGTTTTCAGAATCTTTATCCCACGAACTGATTACCTGGTGAAAGAAGTAAAAGTATCACTCAATACAAAAGTGATAGCAGGTATGAATCAAATTGATTGTATTGGTATTTCCGATAGCCGCGAACCTATCAAAGCCAAAATAAATGAACTCGCTTATGCCGAGAAACTGCCTCCACCGGAAAACCTTGGCACTAAGGTAAATTCCGATGCGGATGATATGTTCCCATTTATTTCTCCCGATGGCAAAACGCTCTATTTTACACGCAAAAATTATTTTGAAAATACAGGCCCTGACCTGCGCGACGATATCTATGTATCCAAATTAGATAATGACAAATGGACAACCGCCATAAATATCGGCCCTCCATTAAATAATGAACAACACAATTTCGTATCGTGGATTTCACCTGATGGAAGCTCATTGTTGCTTGCCAATAACTACCAAAAGATAAAACAAGATATTTCCATATCTACCAAAACCGGCACCGGATGGGCATTTCCAAAGACATTAAAGATCAACGATTTTTACAATAATAACGAGTTCTCATGCTACCACATGAATACCGAAGGCAATGTGATTCTCATGGCAATTGAACGCCCCGATACACACGGCGATATGGATATTTATGTAAGCTTTTTGCAAGCGAATAAAGTGTGGACCGAACCTAAAAATATTGGTGGAACTATTAATACTGCCGCTACAGAGGGAAGTATTTTTATTGCCGCAGATAATAGAACTATCTATTTTGCTTCCAATGGTCATTCCGGCTACGGAGGATATGACATGTTTATGAGCAAGCGCCTCGACGATACATGGACAAACTGGAGCGAACCATTAAACCTAGGGTCACAAATCAACTCTACGGGCAACGATTATTATTTCACTATTCCTGCCAGTGGCGATTATGTATATTTTTCGTCAACCAACAACAGTTATGGGAAAGCAGATTTATATCGCATCCCCCTTCCAAAACCATTGCAGCCCGACCCTGTTACATTGTTGAAGGGAACTATCATCGATGCCGAGACCAAAAAACCTATTCCTGCGGATATTAATTTCGGAGGATTAGTAAGTGAAGAACCGGATGGTATTTCAACTAGTGGCGATGGCGGCTATCAAGTGGTAGTTCCTGAAAGCAATTATCTCATCAGTATCATCAAACCGGGCTATCTCCCCTACTCTGCAACAATTGACCCCGAGTTGCATTACGATGCCATAGATTATAATCCGGAAGATAGCATCGCTACCATTAAACACGAAATCACTACCACACTAAAAGCAGAAATTAAAACCAATCCCATAACCCCTGAAGCCCTTGAGGAAGAAGTAATAAAATTGCTCCCCGATGAAATTGCAGATACTTCATCTACAGTCCGCGATTCTATTATTCGCGATATTACAGATGCTTTTGAAACGAAAGACAGCACCTATAAGGAAGTGACAGCTGACATTGAAATGATTCCTATCCGGGAAGGAACAGTAATTCGACTGAATAACATTTATTTCGAAGCAAACAAAAGCGATTTGAGACCGGAATCTTCTTCAGCATTAGATGAACTGGTTACCTTCCTGAAAACGAATCCAAACATTTACGTCGAAATTGGCGGACATACCAATGGATTACCAAGTGATGGTTTCTGTCAAAAATTATCTAACGACCGAGCAAATAAAGTGGTTGAATACCTCATTGCAAATGGCATTCCTGCCGATCACCTAACATGGAAGGGTTATGGCAAAACACAACCAATTGCCGACAATGCCACAGTTACCGGACGCCGTCAAAATCAACGTGTTGAGCTGAAAGTGATGAAAGTGGAATAGTGTCGGTTTTCTTTGCCAAATTTGTGGGAAATTTAGCACATGTCGTCATTGAGTTTCCATGTATTCATGGACAATCCGCATACCCACACGTTTACCATTAAGATGCACATACCTGCAATGGGAAAGGATGTACTTTCGCTTGCATTACCTGTTTGGACGCCGGGCTCCTATTTGGTTCGCGAATATTCCAAAAACATCAATAGACTATATTGTGAAGATAAAAACGTAGGCATTAACAAGACTGCGAAAAACACATGGGAGATCACTACCAATAATCAGGCGATAGATATTATTTATGAATTATACGCCTTCGAAGAAAGTGTGCGCACCTGTTGGTTAGATAGTGAACGTGCTTCCATTATTCCCGCGGGTATGTTTTTATTCATTGAAGACACCCCGCTTCCGGTCAACATAAGTTTTCATCCACATCATGCATTTAAAGATATAGCTACTTCATTACCTATGGTAAACAATGATCCATGGGTGAGATTTGCTGCCGATGCTGATACATTATATGATAGTCCCATTGAAATCGGAAACCATATAACACAACATTTTAATGCTGCCGGAGTTGAGCATACATTGGTGATTTCCGGCACCGGGAATTATCATATTCCTTCCATGATAACCGATATGCAGGCTGTTATTGAAACCGAAGTAAATATATTTAAACATCATCCTTGCAAATCGTATCTCATCATCCTCAATACCAGCAACACCCTTCGTGGAGGACTTGAACATTTACACAGCACCAGTTTAATTTTTAAGCGATTGATGTTTGCCGATCGAAGTAATTATCAGGAATTCATTTCATTATTTGCACATGAATATTTCCACCTCTGGAATGTAAAACGCCTTCGTCCAAAAGCATTAGGGCCCTTTAATTATATTACCGAAAACTACACCACTTCGCTTTGGATTGCCGAAGGGTTCACAAGCTATTATGATGATTTAATAGTATATCGAACCGGGTTGTATGCAGAAGAGGAATATCTTACAATAGTTGAAAAAAATATCAATCTGGCAGAAAATGCCCCCGGTAAAAAAATCATGTCGGTTGCAGAAGCAAGTTTTGACGCATGGATAAAATATTATCGCCAAAATGAAAATAGTGAAAACAGTCAGGTAAATTATTATGTGCGAGGAGGTGTATTGGCAACATTACTGGATATACTCATCATCCACCACTCAGACGGCAAGCACAATCTCGACAATGTGATGCGCACTGCCTATGAGCGTTTTTATGTAAATCGCGATTCCGGATATACAGAAGATGAATTCAAAGCTGTGATAGAAGAATTCGCCGGTATATCAATGAATGACTTTTATCGTCAATATGTATTCGGCACTTCACAAATTGCATTCAACGATATATTATGTCATGTAGGACTTCAATTAGAAAACACACTGGAAAATACTATTGAATCAGATCTTGGCATTACCATAAATAACAATAACATCATCACCGCCGTGCGTCGCAATTCAGCAGGTGAACAAGCCGGAATTTATGTGACAGATGAAATCATTGCCATAAATGGTTATCGCTATAGCAATGGATTATTGGCTAGTTTAACTGCAGATGCAAAAACCGGTGATAAGCTGGAGATAATATTGTCTAAGTCCGGACGCATGCACACAGTTTCGGCGACCATACAAATAACAGACAAGGTGAATTATCGCTTGAAAGCAATGGATGATGCAAATGATTCACAGCGTGCACACTATGCGAAATGGTTGTTAAAGAATAAATAAAAAACATGGAAACTCTGCATACCGAACGATTAACATTATCACCCTGCACCATTGATGATGCAGCATTTTTATTAGCATTATTAAATTCACCGGGATGGTTGAAATATATTGGCGATAGAAATGTGCATACCCTCGAAGAAGCGCGTTCCTATATGCAAAACCGCATCATGAAAGCGTATGAAAAGGATGATTATGGCATGTGGTTAGTGCGCGATACGACAACAGGCGCTGCTATGGGATTGTGTGGAATTGTGGTCCGCGACACCCTGCCGCATCCGGATCTCGGATTTGCATTCCTACCTGAATTTCAGGGAAAAGGTTTTGCCTTTGAAGCAGCTCAGGCAGTAATGGAATTTGCAATAGGTTACACCGATATTGATACCATGCTTGCCATCGCCACCCCCGACAATACGCATTCCATAAAATTATTGACAAAACTCGGCATGTCCTTTGAATCCGAATTCACTGATCCGCATACCAAAGATCTATTGGTTCGTTATTCTATAAACCTTAACATTTAACTTTCAATCTTCAACCCTCAACCTCTTGTTGGAATCGAGTATCTAGAACCAAGTATCTAGTATCTAGTAATCCCTATCCTTCAAATCTTCGAATCTTCGATTCTTTCCTCCTTCAAACCTTCAAATCTTCGAATCTTCAACCTTCAAACCTTCAAATCTTCGATTCTTCAAATCTTCGAATCTTCGAATCTTCGAACCTTCACCCCCTACCATCACCCACGCACTACCGTTCTACTGTCGCTTTGTGCAGTTGGAAGTATAGTAATCTCCTCAAGATTCATGTGCTGAGGTCTTGATGCCGCAAAATAGATTACATCAGCAATATCTTTTGCCTGTAAAGGATCAAATCCTTCATAAACGGCTTTAGCCTTCGCCTCATCACCTTTAAATCGCACCATGCTGAATTCTGTTTCTGCCAGTCCCGGAGAGATATTCGTTACCTTGATATGATATGGCAATAAGTCCATGCGCAAGCCCTTGCTCAATGCCGTAACTGCATGTTTAGTAGCACAATAGACATTCCCCATAGGATACACCTCCTGTCCTGCGAGGCTGGACACATTGATAATATGCCCGCTTTTTCGCTCTTTCATGCCACTTACTGCGTGTTTGGTGACATATAATAATCCCTTCACATTGGTATCTATCATTGCCTCCCAATCGTCAACTAAACCATCCTGAAATAAATCTCTTCCCGCAGCAAGACCGGCGTTATTAATCAAAACATCAATTTGCTTCCATGAGGCAGGAATGGTATCCATGGCAGTTGCTACGGCATCCTTATCACGTACATCGAAAGGTAACAACAATACATCGGCGCTATAAGTCTCCGAAAGCATGCGTTTGAGTGTTTCCAATCTTTCTATCCGTCGCGCATTCAAAATCAGGCGATATCCGTTTTGAGCAAAAATTTCTGCTGTAGCAGCCCCAAAACCGGAGCTTGCACCTGTTATCATCACTATTGCCATAGCTTTACTTTTTTGCAAGATTAACAAAAAAGCCGTCACTATTCGTCGCTCTTTTGTCGCCACTAGTCGATACCTGAACCCTGATCGTCCAAACAATTTTGCCAAAGGGCATGTTATCCCGTTACTTTGCATAAAATAACTTAGTATACCTCTCCGAAATCAGATCAATGAAACAAGCTATACTCCTATTTATTGGTATTTCTTCAATAACGGCATTAACGGCACAGACCACCATTTCAGGAACTGTTACCGATAACAAAAAGAATCTGTTGCCGGGAGCCAACATCTTTCTGAAAGACACCTACGACGGAACAACAAGCAATGTGGATGGCACATATAGCTTCATCACCACAGAAACAGGCAAACAAATACTCTCGGTAAGCTTTGTAGGCTATGAAAGTTTTGAGGACACACTCCAATTAAACGGAGGCACCTTATCGGTGAATATTGTGCTCAAGGAAGCATTTAATGAATTGAATGCCGTTGTGATCACTGCAGGTGCATTTGAAGCAAGCGATGAAAAAAAGAATACCATTCTCAAACCGCTCGATATTGTAACCACCGCCGGTGCCGAAGGCGATATTTACGGTGCCCTGGAAACATTACCCGGAGCCAGTAAGGTGGGCAACGACGATGGTCTGTACGTACGCGGTGGTAGCGATTACGAAACAAAAACGATCATTGATGGCATGGTGGTGAATAATCCATATTACAGCACTGTGCCGGATGTTCCCAGCAGAGGTCGATTTCAACCCTTCATGTTCAAGGGCACCGTTTTCAGCACAGGGGGATATTCAGCGGAATACGGACAAGCACTTTCATCTGCTGTAATTTTAAATACAGAAGACATGCCGGAATACAGTGCATCAGGATTAAGTGTCGCACCAATATTTTTAGGCGGATTTCACACACAGAAATTTAAAAATGAAAAAACAGCATTAGGTGGCGGTATTAATTACACCAACCTCGGATTATTTGATAATGTGTTCAAACCAACTACTTTCGATTGGATAAATAGTGTTGAATCTGTTGATGGCAGCTTATTCTTTCGTCAGAAAACATCTAAAACAGGTATACTCAAACTATATGCCCAAAAGGAATCTTCAAACATGGCATTGCGTGCGCCCGATATCGACAGTCTGCCGGCTACCGATGATGTTTATTTAGGAAATAATTACAATTATATCAACGCCAGCTGGCGAGAAATCCTCACAAAAAAATGGGGTGTGCAGGCAGGTGTGAGCTACAGTAAAAACAATGATGATATCCTTGTAGATGGTTTCAATGTTGGACGCTCCGATCAAAATGCGCAGGGAAAAGTAACCTTCAATAATGAGATTACCGAAAAAATTAAATTGCGCTACGGCGGCGAATTTCAACATATCACCTACGATCAATTTGCCGGTGATCTGGAATTTGATGCTACCGACAATTTCACGGCCGCATTCACCGAAAGCGACATTTTTATCACCAACGACCTTGCAGGACGCATTGGTGTTCGAGCTGAATATTCGGAAATACTGGATGATGTAAATGTTGCTCCGCGTATATCATTAGCATACAAAACAGGAAAAAATGCGCAGGTTTCACTTGCCTACGGCGATTTCTATCAAACGCCGCAACCCAATTACCTGTATACGCAGGCGCTCTATCCATTGCAATATGAAAAAGCAACACATTATATCGCCAATTATCAATACATCACCAATGATCGCACGTTCAGAATAGAAGGATATTATAAAACCTATGATCAGTTGGTTACACTGACAACGGATTCTCTAAATCCTTTCGTACCGATTACCGCAAACAACGGATCGGGATATGCTCGTGGCATTGATTTATTCTACAGAGATAAAAAAACTATTGATTATGCCGACTTTTGGATTTCCTACAGCTTCCTTGACACTAAGCGCAAATTCTTGGATTATCCGGAAGAAGTAACACCAACTTTCGCTGCGCAACATATTCTTAGCTTGGTGTACAAACATTATTTTCCGGGCATCAATACACAAGTGAGCGGCACCTATCGCTATATTTCCGGATGGCCATATTACAATCCAAACAATCCCGAATTTTTGGGCGATGTATCTCCGGATCTGCATAATGTTGCACTTAGCGCCAGTGTATTGCAGAGCCTTTGGGGTAATTTCACTGTCTTCTTTATTTCGTGGGATAACACCTTTGGATTTGATCAGATCTATGGATATAACTACTCCGCCGATGGCTCACAATTCCTTGTAAATCAGGCTCCTGTGAAGAGTACAGTCTTTTTCGGCATCTTTATGAGCATTTTATACGGAAAAGATAAAAACGTAGACGATATCGACATCGATAAGTCGAACAAATGATAACATTCAAATTCGGAACACTTTTTGTAAATAAGCACCTTACTATGAAAAAAATATTACTTGTAACACTTGTCGCCCTAACTTCAATAGGCGCTCAAGCACAAACTGCTAAGTTTCACGACGGTATGAAAAAAGCGCTGACGCTTATGGATAGCGCCAAAACCGGAGATGATTTTATGAACGTTGCCAATAGCTTTGAACGCATTGCCATGGCAGAAAAAAATCAATGGCTGCCCTATTACTATTCAGCCTTGGCACGAACAACTGCATTATTCATTTATAACGATGTAACGCGTAACGATGCTGTGCTGGATGTTGCTGAAAAACATGCCATGAAAGCAGATTCTTTATCACCAAACAACTCAGAAATATTTGTCCTTCGCAGCATGATTTTTGGTGGTAGAATAATGGTTGATCCGATGTCGCGCGGACAAATGTATGGCATGCAGAGCATGATGTTATTGCAACAAGCCATGACTGCCGATCCAAATAATCCAAGATCATATTACATCATGGGACAAAGCCTGTTTTACACCCCACCACAATTTGGCGGCGGTAAGGAACCCGGCTGTAAAATGTTTGAAACAGCGTTACAGAAATACAGCATATTTGTTCCCCAAAGCGATCTTCATCCAAATTGGGGATTAGATCAGGTTAATCAAATGCTATCACAATGTTCTGCTACCACCGATCCAAATACTGGTAAGTCGGGCGGAAATTGATGATTTGAACTTATATGTAAACCGCTACACTCCGGAGCGGTTTATTTTTACTCATTCCCAGCCGATTTTAAGCCGAAATTCCATCAGAAATAAGGCTCAAACACTATTATGCATTAGCATATTGTGCACAAGTCTTAAATCTTGTTACCATGTTTTAGGGAAAAAGTATGATCTTGAGATTTATGGTTTGGTCATGGAACATTGAATCTGATAACCTTATGCAACCCCTAACCACTGCTTTCAATAGAATTAAACCTATCCTATTGTAGTTTCTATCGAAGGACTAGGTGAAATAACATCGACATATACGTTTTGATCAATTTTTAATCTTATTTTATTGATTTTCATATAATTACAATGATTATATAATATAATAATTTAGATAATTCATCATAACATATTTACATTTTTATAAGTTTTATTTAAAGATCAGGTATAGATTCCCTCCAAAATATAACTCTGATTCATTGTCATTTATACAGGCATTTATAGTCTTAGAGTGGATTACTGAAGGTTTACGGTCACGGGATTATCATAAAATAGATGTCCACACAGTTATTTGGGATTTTACGCAACTTCTGTTATCTTTGGTAAGTAATATTCTAATCAGCGAAAAATGAAAAAACTTTTCCTCTCTCTTTCTCTAGCTGTTGTGGCAATCCTCGGATTCAACACTTCAGCAAAAGCCCAGTTGGAAGACGGCTCTGTAGCCCCTGACTGGACACTGACCGATATTAACGGTACCACCTGGAACCTCTATACTCTCCTGGATGAGGGTTACGATGTATTCCTTGATTTCTCGGCTGTTTGGTGCGGACCATGTTGGGCATACCACACCGGTGGAAGTCTTGAAGGCTTATACGATGCCTACGGTCCTGATGGCACTAACGAGGTAATGGTATTTTACATCGAAGGTGATGGCGCTTCTACATTGGATGAATTGAATGGTATCGGTGCCGGAACTCAGGGCGACTGGGTTACAGGTACTCCTTATCCAATCGTTCTGACACATGCCGGAGATCCTAGCTATTCAGCTGTTCAGGATTATGATATCGCTTACTTCCCAACAATCTACCGCGTTTGCCAAAACCGTATTGTTGATGAAGTTGGACAGCTTTCAACTGCAGCATTGTATGCTACCATTTCTGATTGTGCTGCTGCTTCAGTTAACGTTGACCCAAGCATCCTGACCTACAATGGCCCTGTGGCTTCTTGCGGCGATGTTCCTGTTTCTGTTACTATCCAGAACATGGGCTTCAACGAACTTACTGCTTGCACCATTACTGCTTATGCTGATGGCATTGAAGTAGCTTCTGTTGATTGGACAGGTTCATTGAACACTTATGAAATTGCAACTGTTGATGTTGGTACTTTCACACCAGCTGATGCTGATGTTGACCTTTCAGTTGAAATTACATCTGCTGATGAAAATACCGTAAACAACGTTATCGCTACAACCGTTACTTACGAAGACAATATCACTCAGATCATTCACCTCGAATTGAAAACCGATAGCTACCCTACTGAAACAAAATGGGAAGTTATCGACGAATCTACAGGTGATGTAGTTGCTGAAGGTGGTCCTTATACCAATGCACAAAAAAATGAGATCGTGTTCGATGAAGACATCGTATTACCTTCTCTTGGCTGCTTTACATTTACATGCTATGATGCTTATGGTGATGGTATCACAGGTTCAGGATACTACAAATTGTATGATAATAACGGTGACCTTATCCAGCAAGGCATGGAAAACATTGGCTTTGAAAAATCTGCTGCTTTGAAAGTAACTACTGCAGTTGCTATTGAAGAAAACAGCGCTATAAACAATGTTTCGCTTTATCCTAATCCTGCTAACGACAATATCAATGTAGACATCAACCTCACAGCTACTGCTGATGTAGATGTTACTATTGTTAACATGTATGGTGCTGTTGTAGGAACTGCTACTTCAGGCACACTTACTGCAGGTGCTCATAGCTTTACTGTTAACACTGCTGATCTTGCAAACGGAATGTATTTCGTTCAAATCACTGGTGAAAACGTAAACAATACTGTGAAATTTACTGTGTTCCATTAATTAGGAATTCCCTAGATATTGAGCTCCCGTACCTTCCGTACGGGAGCTTTTTTATTTAAACGAAGCTGTCTTTCGTGAATCGTGAATCGTGAATCGTGATTCGTGACTCACCCACTCACCACTCACCACTCACCATCATCCGTTTCCGATAAATTTCCTAAGTTTGATATCCAAAACCCTGATCATGAAAAAAATTACCTACCCCTGTATATTGCTTATCATCAGCCTGATGATGGTTGCTCCGGCCAAAGCACAGCTGGAAGACGGATCTATAGCTGAAGACTGGACGCTCACCGATATCAATGGCACGCAATGGCATTTATACGATATCCTGAACCAAGGCAAAAGCGTTTTCCTCGATTTCTCTGCAGTTTGGTGCGGACCTTGCTGGACATACCACAACTCGGGTAACCTGGAAGCCTTATACGACACATACGGACCTGATGGCACCAATGAGGTAATGGTTTTCTATATCGAAGGTGATGGAGCCTCAACTCTCGATGAGTTGAATGGCATCGGCGCCGGAACACAAGGCGATTGGGTTGATGGCACGCCCTACCCTATTATTTTAACGCATTATGGTGATCCAAGTTATACCGTGGTAAGCGATTATGAAATAGCCTATTTTCCAACAATATATCGCATTTGTCCTAATCGCATAGTTGATGAGGTAGGCCAGGTATCAACGGCTGTTCTATATGCAAGCACTGATGATTGTGCCGTTGCATTCACCAACAACGATGCAAGCATTATGGATTATACCGGTCCTACGGTAGGTTGTGCGGAAGTTGAATTGAGTATTACTTTACAAAATATGGGATTTGACCCACTTACTGCATGCACAATTACTGCCAATCAAGACGGCGTTGAATTGCTGAGTTATAACTGGACAGGCAATTTAGATATTTATGAAATGGAGGAAGTGACCATTGGCTCTGTTGTATTGGATGATGAATCATCAAACATAGACATCAACATAACTTCTGCCGATGACAATGACTTAAATAATACCGTATACACCACTATCTTTTTCCATAATAATGTGAATATGGTGATACATCTTGAAGTGAAAACAGATAATTATCCGACACAAACACGCTGGGAAATTATTGATGAAGAATCCGGCGATGAAGTGCATTCAGGCGGACCTTATCCTACCAGCGATAAAAATACAGTAGTTGTTGACGAAGATGTAACCTTGCCTGGAAACGGTTGCTATACTTTCCATATGTTCGATTCAGGTGGTGATGGTATCACAGGAACCGGTTATTACAAAATATATGACAATGGTGAAGTAATAGCCGATGGCGATGAAGATATTGCATATAAAAAATCTGAAGCGCTTAAAGTGACCGGACTGACGGAAATAACTGCTGCAACCGTTAACCAAAACTTGATGATATCGCCGAATCCTGCGAATCAATCTACTTCAATTACCGTTCAACACACCGGAGGCGATTTATTTATAGAGTTAGTTGATATGTTAGGGCAACATATTATGACCGTGAATACATCTAATTGTGCAGCCGGTGAGCAGCATTTTGGTATCAATACCTCAATGTTGGCTGAAGGAAATTATATTATTCGTGTTCAGGCAATCGGAAATACGCAAGGAAGTATACTTACCGTAACGCATTGACCAAACAATTGTAGCGTAAACCCAAAAAAAGATCATCTGTTGATGGTCTTTTTTTTTGCCTGTCAACATTGGCATTAATTGATTTCGTATAGCAATGACTTTCAGAATCCAAACACCCATTGCCCAATGGTAAAGGTGAACAACAGGATGACCAATGCACCAAGTAAATCGAGCCATAAACCAACCCGGAGCATGGTGCGCACTTTAATCATTTCCGTTCCGAAAACTATCGTATTAGGTGGGGTTCCAACAGGCAGCATGAATGAATAGCTGGCAGCAATGGTTATAGGCATCATCGCGAGCAATGGCGGTATTCCAAGCATCGGGATAATGGGAATTAAAATGGCCATAAACAAACTCACGGTTGCCGTATTCGAAGCAAATTCAGAAAATATGGTAGTGATAACACAAAGGCATAAGATCATTAAAATGGGTGGAAGGTCTTTTAACCCGGTGCAATTACCTGCAATCCAATCGTCCAGTCCCGACACTTCAACACCTTTTGCAAGTGCGAATCCTCCGCCGAATAAAAATAATATACCAAGTGGCAACCGCTTCACATCTTCCCACATTACCAACGACTCGCCTTTTTTAGATTTTGATGGGAAGAAAAATAATATCATGCCCATTAATATTGCGACAAAGCTTTCATTCACGAACTTATCATTTGGAATGATATGCCAATGTACTAGATAAGTTTTCCATCCTACCAGATCGAGACCCCATAAGGTTTTATTGTCGAGTGTAAACCACAATACTACAGCAGCCAAAAAAATCCATGCAATCGCTTTTTCTTCGAAAGTCATTTTTCCGAGTGCACGATATTCTGTTTTGCAATATTCCAGATCCGGAGCTTTGTGATCGGAATTACGAAGGAGCATTGCCTTAAAAACAAAATAACATATCGCCAGAAAAAACAAACTCATTGGGAATGCGAAAGAGAACCAGTTTGCGAAATTCAAGGATTGTTCGGCAGGGAAATGTTCATCATAAAATGATTTCATAACCATATTTGGCAAGGTGCCTACCAATGTTGCTGTACCGCCAATGGTGGATGCGTAAGAAATCCCCAATAATATTGCCGTTGACAATCCGGTGCGTTTGGTATCGTCATTGCCATGAATTTGTTTGATCACTGCCAAGGCTACAGGCAGCATCATCAATGTAGTGGAAGTATTGTTCAGCCACATTGAAATAAAATAGGTGCTAACCATAAAACCGATGAGTAATTTTTCCGGCGAACTGCCAAAGCGAAGCAAAATACCTAATGAAAATCGCTTGTGTAAATTCCAGCGCTCAATCGCGAAAGTGAGAATAAATCCTCCGATATAGAGAAATATCACATCCTTCATATATTGCGGTGCAACCGCGTCGATACTCAGGATGCCTAACAATGGCAATAACACTACGGGCAATAAACTGGTAATAAATATATTGACGGCTTCCGTCATCCACCAATAGGCCATCAAAACCAGAACAGCAGCCATTTTACTAACCTCAGGCGAATTGCCCGTATAATAAAAGAGCAGGCCGGTGATTACTGCAAGGACAGGTCCTAATAACATGATTAATTTTGCGCGCATCGGGTGGAAAGCTGAATTGTTGCAACGTCAAATATAAGCACATCCGCACATACCTTTTAAGGCGACAATTACAGAGATATTGCCCGGATCGGGACTACTAAATGCAATATCCCTAAATTTGCAGCATGCAAGCATTAATAGAAAAAGCATGGAACGACCGCAGCCTTTTGCAGGATACAGCCATGCAGCATACCATTAAGGAAGTAATTGCCATGTTGAACAACGGCAGTTTACGCGTTGCGGAAAAGGTGAATGGCAACTGGCAGGTGCATGAATGGGTAAAAAAGGCGGTGATCATGTATTTTCCTATCATGCAAATGGAAACCATAAGCGTAGGACCTTTTGAATTTCATGATAAAATTCCGCTGAAACATAACCTCAAAGAAGCAGGAATCCGCGTTGTGCCACATGGTCTCATTCGCTATGGTGCCTTTGTAGCAAGCAATGTAATCGTGATGCCCGGATACGTAAATATCGGTGCGTATGTTGATGAAGGCACCATGGTTGATACATGGGCTACTGTAGGCAGTTGTGCCCAAATTGGCAAAAATGTGCATCTCAGCGGCGGTGTTGGCATTGGTGGCGTGCTTGAACCCGTGCAGGCAAGTCCGGTAATTATTGAAGATAATTGCTTCATCGGATCGCGATGCATAGTGGTGGAAGGCGTTGTTGTGGAAGAAGAGGCCGTGTTGGGAGCGAATGTGGTATTAACGCAATCAACAAAAATCATTGACGTAACGGGTCATGAACCTGTTGAATATCGTGGTCGTGTGCCAAAACGATCTGTGGTAATTCCAGGATCCTACACTAAAAAATTTCCTGCCGGCGAATATCAAGTACCTTGTGCACTCATCATCGGACAGCGCAAGGAAAGTACCGATAAAAAAACAAGTTTGAACGATGCACTCCGCGATAATAGCGTAGCTGTTTAATGTATAAATACATTCATGTCAGGTAACCTACATATACAAAGTCAACAATTGCAATTTTCTGATGCGGAGCATGCACTTTTCAAAGTGGTTGCAGAGGTATCGGCAACACTGCAATTTCCTTGTTATGTGGTAGGTGGATTTGTCCGAGATAAAATATTAGGTCGCGATTACAAAAAAGATATCGATTTTGTTTGTGTGGGAAGTGGAATTGCACTTGCCCGAGCTGTTGCCGCTACCCTACCCGGAAAACCAAGTGTTGCGGAATTTAAAAATTTTGGCACAGCTCACTTTCGATATCATGGCATGGAGATAGAATTTGTTGGAGCACGCAAAGAATCTTATCGCCATGATTCACGCAAACCTATTGTTGAAGACGGCACATTGCGCGACGATCAGTTGCGACGCGATTTTACCATAAATGCATTGGCCATTTCGCTGAATGAAAATGACTATGGCGCAGTAATAGACCCTTTTAATGGCATCCATGATATGGAGGATCGTTGTATCAGAACGCCTTTAGACCCTGCCATTACATTCAGCGACGATCCACTGCGCATGCTCAGGGCTATTCGATTTGCATCTCAGTTGAATTTTGATATTGAATATGATACTTATGCGGGTATAAAAGCATCCAAGGATAGAATTCGCATCATTTCGCAGGAACGCATTACCGACGAACTCAATAAAATATTGTTATCACCGAAGCCATCGATAGGATTATATTATTTATCGGACAGCGGACTGCTGGAAATTATTTTTCCTGAATTATATGCCATGCACGGCACTGACATGATTGATGGTCAAGGTCACAAAGACAATTTTTTTCATACACTGGAAGTAGTAGATAATATCAGTGCGCTTACAGATGATCTGTGGCTACGCTGGGCTGCGTTGCTGCATGATATTGCTAAACCGGCGACAAAAAAATTCATTCCGCCAACAGGTTGGACTTTCCACGGGCATGAAGTTGTAGGTGCACGCATGGCAAAACAAATATTTACGCATCTGAAACTACCGCTGCAGCAGGAATTAAAACGCGTGCAGAATATTGTGGGATTGCACATGCGACCGATATCGCTGACAAAAGAAAATGTAACCGACTCAGCAATAAGAAGATTATTATTCGAAGCAGGCGACGATCTGGAAGGGTTGTTGTTGCTTTGTCACGCCGACATCACCACAAAAAACCGGCTGAAAATTAAAAAGTATCACGAGAATTTCGAGTTGGTGAAAGAAAAGCTTCGCGATGTAGAAGCTCGCGATCATATTCGCAATTTTCAACCGCCTGTAACCGGTGAATTGATCATGGAAACCTTCGATATTAAACCGGGCAAAGAAGTAGGTCAGATAAAAGAATTTGTACGTGAGGCCATATTGGAAGGAGATATTCCAAATGAATATGACGCTGCCTATCGTTTGATGCTGGAAAAGGGATTATCACTGGGATTGCAACCTGTTAAGAGATAAAACAATGAAAACCCGCAATCGCCATCTGATCGTTATTGCCGGGCCCACAGCTTCGGGGAAAACTGCATGTGCCATCGCCCTGGCAAAAGCATTGCAAACAGAGATCATTTCAGCAGATGCACGCCAATTTTATCGCGAAATTCCCATCGGCACTGCCGCACCAACAAAAGAGGAATTATCTCAAGTGCCACATCATCTTGTCGGACAGTTGAGTATTCATGATGCCTATGATGCCGGCATTTATGCGGAAGAGGTGATGACCTTGCTTGCTCAATTATTTCAAAAATTTGAAACGGTTATTTTAACGGGAGGCAGTGGTCTTTTTGTTAAAGCAGTAACAGATGGTTTTGATAAATTTCCTGATGTGCCGCTCGATATCAGAGAAGAAGTGCGCGTATTATACAGCAATCACGGTATTCAGGCCTTGCAACACGAAGTGCAGCTGCGCGATCCGGATTATTTTTCGTTGGTCGACAGTCAGAATCCGCAGCGATTAATGCGTGCATTGGAAATTTGTTTGGCAACCGGACAGCCTTATTCCGTATTCAGAAAAAATCAACCTGTGCTGCGCGATTTTATCACACATAAATATTGCATTGATATTCCTCGCGACAAGTTATATGACCGCATCAACAAACGCACTGATGAGATGATTGCCAATGGATGGATTGAAGAAGCGCGAGCCGTATATCCTTTCAGACAATTATCTGCATTACAAACTGTAGGATACAAGGAATTGTTTGCTCATTTCGATGGTGAATATGATTTGTCGACGGCAATTTCGTTAATCAAACAACGCACACGCAATTATGCGAAGCGACAGCTGACATGGTTCAGAAACACCGGCGGATATCGCATGCTTCAAGAGGAAGAAAATACTCCGGCAAATCAAATTCTCACTCAATTGCAATCATGAAGCGCGTATTATTGCTTTCCGATACGCACGATTTTCTCGATGATCTGATTCTGCAATATGCAACAGAGGCCGATGAGATTTGGCATGCCGGCGATATCGGAACTGTGCAAGTGATCAATACCCTTCAAGCCATCAAACCTTTTCGAGGTGTTTATGGCAATATCGATGGAAGAGATGTGCGCAATGTTTGCCCCCTAGACCTTCGTTTTGAATGCGAAGGCATTGATGTGCTGATGACGCATATCGGCGGTTATCCGGGACACTACGAGCCTAGAATCAGGAATATCATCCGTAGCAACCCGCCTACACTATTTATCTGCGGGCACTCCCATATCCTGAAAGTGATGCGCGATCAAACTACGGGCACCTTATGCATGAATCCGGGGGCATCAGGTGTGCACGGTTTCCATAAACTGAGAACCATGATCCGCTTTCAGGCCTCTAACGGACAAATCCTGCAACCCGAGGTCATTGAACTTGGACCCAGAGGTCGCATAACGAAATAGGTCATTTTGTCTTGTTTCTAGTTAGCAATACGCCATTTTGTCCGATTGCTTAATTTGATTCTGTCGAATTGTAAGTGAAATGCCTGGAAAATTGGCTTGGTACTGCATTTGTCGGGTAGCGTGTATAACTCAAAAACAAAATAAAACGCATATGACTATGTTAACAGTAAAACGCAGACCTTCAGGAATTCCGACCATGTTCAACATGTTCGACGATCTTTTTAATGTGCCTTCAACAAATTTCCGAGGCAGTTTCGTGCCTTCAGTGAATGTGGAGCAGCACGACAAAGGTTATCATTTGGAAGTTGCGGCACCCGGTTTCGACAAGGGTGATTTCGATGTGCACGTTGAAAAAGATGTATTGCGCATCACAGGCAAGAAAGAGACCAAGGATGAGGTAAAAGAAAAGAATTACACGCGAAAAGAATTCAGCTTCGGCAGTTTTGAACGCAGCTTTACTTTACCTGAAAACATAGATGGAGAGCAGATTGCAGCATCTTATTCAAATGGTATTCTGCATATTGAATTGCCATTGAAAACCGCCGTGCAAGTAGAAAACAAAAAGCAAATCGAGATCAAGTAATTTCATAGGTGTTGGATTAAAAAAAGAAAGCCCCTTCAATTTGAAGGGGCTACTTTTTTGTAATATGTTTATGTGATTATTTCTTCACAACAAATTTGCTGCTATAAACAACAGTACCATTGTCAACCAAACGGAAGGTATAAATACCGCTTGTATAGTTTTCAAGGTTGATGCTGTTCATGTCAGGAGCAAGTGTTTGTTCACCTACTTTCTGACCGGTAAGACTATAGATTTCGATAGTTACATCGTTTGTTGCAGGATTAAGGATATTGATATAATCGCTGGCAGGGTTTGGATAGATATTATGAGCAATACCATAACCATTCCAATCTTCAACGTCAGCACCGCCTGTAACAGCCAAATCATCTACAAACAATACAGAACCGGGAACCAATGAAGTGAAACCACCTGATGAAGTGATGGTGATTTGCATTTTATCGGCAGTTCCAAGTCCGAAGTAAGTGATAGGGCAATCGAACATCTGATAAGAAGTTGACGTTGCAGCATCGCGATATTGACCCAAACCGATGGTATCAGCACCACTCATCATCAACACGATAACATTCATGGTATCGCTGCCTGATGGGGCATATTGATAGTAACCTGTAAGAGCTGTGTAATTAGTAGAAACTGAAGCACCACCTTCAACTGAAGGCGTAAACGTAACGAAATCAAAACCGATGATACCGGTTGTGATAGTTCCGGGAACATCCAATGGAGTACCCAATACGTTCAATGTTTTTGTCTCCAAACGAGCTGCAGCAGCGCCGCCATGCACGTTTGCAGTTTCTTTGGTACAGTTGCGATCGGCGATACCAAGATCGGCAGCAATCTTATCCGGCACATCCCATTGTGTCGGGAAGTCGCAAGATAGTCCTGAAGCTAGAGAAGTATAGGTATCCCAAGAGTCCATATTGCCATTTGGCACCTGGCTGAAACCCATGGTAGCTACGCCGAGAGCGGCAACAGTTAAAAGTAAACGAATCTTCATACGTAAGTTTTTAGTTATTTGAATTGTGTTTCAAAGATAAATATAATCAGGATTTCCCTAACCTGTGGAGATATTTCTTTCACAAATCGGTCAAAAAGCTTCTTTGACGCCCAAAAGACCACATCGAATAGCCTCCGCACAATCCCCTACTGCCATGGAAATCAAGCCTTTATCTGTCGGCTTCGGCATGGCAAGGGGCATATACTTCAGGCAGATATCGCATCGCACAGTTCAATGCACTTTATTGAACCCTTTTCATGTAAAGATGTTATAGCCCCTGTTTAGCATATCTTTACTTTAAATTTTTAACACAGATGAAGATCGAGAACGGACAACAAGCCCCGGATTTTTTAATGTATGACACTGACAAGCAACCCGTGCGATTGTCGGCCCTAAAAGGTGAAAATGTATTACTTCTGTTTTTCCCGTTTGCATTTACCAGTACTTGCACTGCTGAGTTATGTGCTACACGCGATGACATTGCATTTTACAACAACATGAACGCGAAAGTATTCGGCATCAGCGTGGATGCACCTTATAGTTTAAAAGTGTTTCGCGAGGAGCAAAAATTAAATTTCCCTTTGCTTAGCGACTTCAACAAAACCGTTTCTGAAACATATGGCTGTATCTACGATCGTTGGGGAATGGAATTGAAAGGTGTTTCCAAACGAAGCGCATTCATCATCGACAAAGAAGGTATAGTACGGTATGCAGAAATACTTGAAAATGCGGGAGAGCTGCCAAATTTCGAAGCAATACGCTCAACGCTCGAGCAATTGAATGCCCAACATGTTTAATGTTCGCGTCTATGGTCTCTGGATTCACGATGGAAATATTCTAATCGTGGAAGAACCGGTGCGTGGTCAAATGATCAGAAAATTTCCGGGTGGCGGACTCGAATTTGGTGAAGGGATCATTGATTGCCTGCGAAGAGAATTCCGTGAGGAGTTGTCGATGGAAATCAGCGATATACATCATTTTTATACCACTGATTTTTTTGTCCAAAGTATGATAGATCCTTCGCATCAGGTAATAAGTATTTATTATACCGTTTCAGGAGATCCTGCTCTTGCCATATTTGACAAAGAAGAACAGCTGCAATTTAAATGGATGCCTATAAATGATTTGCATCCTGATTTATTTGCGTTACCAATAGATAAAAAGGTAGTGTCACTTTTGTGTGAACATCAATAATTGCTCAATCTTTTTTCACTCTTCGCAAGTCAAGCATATTTAATCCGTTGGGTTCGAGACCTGTGATATTTTTTTGCGTGAAGCGGTAAATTTCATCATAAAACAGTGGCACCACCGGCGCATCCTGCATCATGAGACTGTCCATGCTGCGGTATAATTTTCCGCGCACCACCGCATCGGGCTCTGCAACCGCAATAGTATACAAGCTATCGAAAGTGGCATTTTTATACCTTGTATAATTAGGAGGTGCATCGCTTAACCCATAAAACAAAGTGAAATAATTTTCAGCATCTGCATAATCTGCAATCCAACTTGATCTGAAAAATACTGTTGTGCCATTTAATCGCATTTCACGCATCAATCTCGGATCGATGGTTTCAATGCGAATGGCGATGCCGATATCTTCAAGTTTATCTTTTAAGTAAACTGCGATATCCTGATACTGCTCTATAGTCTGTATTACAATTTCCGGTAGGCCTACGCCATTTTCAAACCCCGCTCTTTTAAGCAGCACTAGTGCACTATCCGGATGGTAGTCATATCCATATCCTACCGGTCCGGCAGGCAATAATTCGGGAGGCACTATGCCACAAGTTGCGGCAACACCTCTGTTGTTTTTGAGGAACAATAACATTTCCTTTCTATCGAAACCATAATTAATGGCTTTACGCACTTCCTCCATGGAAAGCGGACTTGATTTCACCAATACATTCGAGGTATCCATTAAAATGGAGAAATATTCAACATTGAGATAAGGACCTTTCAATAAATTTATTTTCTCGGCATATTTATCCTGCAAATTGCCTTCCTTCGTGAGGATATCTTCTTTCATGGCTGCATCAATATCGCTGACAAAATCCAGATCGCCACTGAGGAATTTCAAAAATTCGGTCGACTTATTTGCGATGAAATGAATATTTACGGCATCGAGGTATGGAAGACGGTTTCCGGCATTATCGCGTTCAAAATAGTTATCGAATCGATGTAAGATGATCAATTCACCTTCATCCCATTGTTTAAATACAAAAGGCCCCGTTCCGACAGGGTGACTTCTGAAATCAAGTCCATATTTTTCAATGGCTTCATGTGGAACGACAGAACAATACGGAATACTCAATCGCTGAATAAATGGCGCAAAAGGTTTAAGCAGCCTAATTTCTATTGTTGAATCATTTATTGCAGTAAATGGCAATAGCGTGTCGACAATATTATTAAATACCCAATTTCCACGTGCTGCCACTTTAGGATCTATAAGTCGGTGAAATGAATACACCACATCTTCTGCAACCACTCGCCTACCCTTTCCACCGGGGAAACATGCATCATTATGAAAATAAACATCGTTGCGCAAGTGAAAGGTATATCGCAAGCGGTCAGGCGATAATTCCCAATGAGATGCAATACATGGTTGCACTTGAAGATCACTATCCAGTTGCACAAGTCCGTTGAACAATAAATTTACGCTCCAGGTATTCGGTTGATCGCTGGAAAACGCAGGGTCAAGCGATGTAACAGGACTGGCAAGATTGAGGTGGAATATTTTTTTATCCTCCGTATCGTGATGTGTACATGCCACAACAAATAAGCTGCATACAGCAAGGAAGTAAAATATCTTATTACGAGTTTGCATGATCACTAGATGCCTGATTCCTTTCTTTTGAACAGATGATATCGCTTAGTTGGGATATCTATTTTGGTATAAAATTCCGGAATTTGCGTTTGATATTTCTGATCTACAACCACATAAGTTTGTTTATAACCCTCATCCATACTCATGTTGTTATAACGCATCATATAAGTTTGCATGCTCCAGTTATTCCACATGGCATTCGGTGTGCCAATAACATGCTCATTCGGAATTGCATCTCCAATTAATCTAACATCATGTATAAGATCTTTATCGCGCTTAACATGACCGAACATAGCACCGGTATAGCCGAGCATGCCGATAAACAAAAGGACACCAACACCACGCCATACTTTCAATGTTGAGGGACGTAAATTTTCCTTGCGATTTTCAATAGCGATAACCGGTGCCATCATTGAAGCCAATCCTATAGCAAACAAGGGAAGTGCCGGAACAAAATAAAATGCTTTTTGCACCATGGTGAGCATGAGGGGAAGAGATGCTGAAATACCGATTAGAATAAATATCAATCCTTGTTTAAAATACTGCGCACCAGGAATGCGTTTTTTATTGCGTGCGATCAGCAACACAATGATAAGCAAAATAAACTGAGGCAATAGTTCAAGAAATAATCTGCCCAATATATAAAACCTGCTATTTACGGTTGGAAGTGAATCTATGCGGAATAAAGTACGCTGTAAAAAATACACATCATAGCTTTCACGTGCATCCGGAATAAGGAGCATACAGCAGTAAAGCAAAGCCACTGTTATGAATGATAAAAATGATTGCCAAATCATCTTAACAAAGCCGGAATTTCTTTCCATTATCCAGATTATGCATGGTGTTGCCAGCGGAAATAAACCGGGCACTCCTTTGATCATAGTGGCAAGAAAAATAAACAATCCACCCAAAATAAATTTTGATGTTTTCTGACTGCGCATGGCATCAAACAACAAAATCACTGCCGACAGCGTAAAAACACCCATGGTATTCTCGAGCATATTATTGCTGTAAGACCAAAAGCAAATTGGCGACAGCATCCATAATAAAACAGGCAGCCAGGAATATTGGTGTAATATGCTTTCAGAAAGATAAACGCGCTTCCATAAGGATACCATTAATCGTGCGGTAATAATCAGCATGAGAAAAGTATAAAACCGTTCTACATACATGCTATGTCCAAATGCTCTGAAGAATAATGATTGAATGAAAATCCCCAGAGGAGGTTGCTCATGAAATGCATTGAAATCAGATACATTATGCAGGCTGAACTGCGGGAACCAAAATGTTCCGTAACCGGTGCTAAGGTTATTAGCTACGGAGGTGTATAGCAGTGCATCCATAAACATCCCATCCTGAATAAGCAGTGGCAGTGTAAGTCCGCCCACAATGGCACAGGTCACAAGCCACATAGATCTGTGGAAGGATGAGGAATTCTCCGATAATGGCATCGCAAGTGCTAAAATACGAGGTTTAGTCCACTATTAAGGCTGAAATGAATAAGAAAACGGGAAATAAATATGGATTTAAGTTATACAAATTATTACCTTTAATACAGACTCAAAGAACTAATAACAATCTCAAAACACAAAACCATTAACATGAAAAAAGTCAATTTAGGCATTGCTCAAAACAAATTTGATCAAATCCAACAGCGTAGTGAAAACGTCTTACATTTATCGATTGCCAAATTGGTAGGGCACATTGAAAATCCGACAACATATCCAATGACCGGCGATAACAAGTCGATAGAGCGTGCATTATTCAATCACTATAACATATTAGCAAAATCCGAACAAAAGGATTTCATCAATCGCATAAAAAAATTTAGCAATATTCCATCAAATACTACTCAGTTTCAATCGCGCTTTGGTGATTTGGCGAAGGTGGATCTCAAAAGCCATACTTCAGTAGCAGAACAAATAAAAAGTATTGCAGTTCCCGACAGTTTAAAGTTTACCGCTTCAGAAATCGATGAGCTCGAAAAGAAGTTATTAAAAAAGCGCGTTGGAGCAAAATCCACACCCGTCACAAAACAACCTGCAGTTGTTGCGCCACGATTAATTAGACTGACAGTTGAAAGCATACATTGCACAAATACTGTTGAATTAAAGAAAGACGAAATACTCATGAATGCCCTGTTTACCGACGCATTAGGTGTATCAACCACGATCGACCTTGTTGATGTAGGCAAAATGAAGGATGGCGAAACAATAAATTTAGGGGCTAAAGGTATTATTGCTGAAGTTAACCTAAATAATGCAGGATTTTTCCCTCAGACCTTAATCGGAACATTTACGTTGATTGATAAAGATGTTTTTGCTGATCAGGAAAAAATTGTCAGTGCATTCAGGACATGTGCCATTATTGCCACTACACTGACATCCATTGCATTAATATCAATGGGTGTTGCAATAGCTGTAGCAGCAACTCCGGGAGGTATGGCTGCGGCAGCAGGCATTATGACAGGTGCATTAATTGCCATGGTTGGCTCTTTGGTAATATTAGTTGTAGGCGGTGGAATAACCCTGGCACTTCAGGGCGAAACTTCGGATTTGATTAAAGATGAATTTGTATTTGACTTAAACCCTGTAACATTACAGCCGGGTGAATTTGTTACCAGAGTCCTTAATGTGGAGATTCCACGGTCAATCGGTAAAAAATCAGGGAATTATACAATGACAATCAAGTGGGAAAGGATCTCGTGAAAGAGAGGAGAGAGGAGAGAGGAGAGAGGAGAAAGGAGAGAGGAGAAAGGAGAAAGGAGAAAGGAAAAAGGAGAAAGGAGAAAGGAAAGAGGAGATAAGTGTAAGGAGATGGAAGAAATATTAGTAGATACAGTGGTCTGCAAGCATTGCGATATTTAGGGCGGTTGGCAACCGTTTTGCTACCTTATTTCGGCGAGTCTGTGCGCTTAAATTCAATCACGTCCCGATACGGTGGCAATCTTGATGAATCCACAACATGCTCTAGTATATACCGATTGATTTCAGAATAGTCGAATGACGTTGAACTTTCAGTATCAGCCTGTTGAATAAAATCATTCAATTGCATGATAAAATCGCGTAAGGCGCCATGTGGAATTTTATCCGGTTCGAAAACAGTAGATACAATGGTATCTTGCTGATGCCATAGCAGGCAGTAAGTAAATCCATCATAGATGCGCACAACATCGTCTTTTATAAAAAATGATGTAGGTAATTCTTTATAATTTATTTTAGCGATCAGTGAATCAAATGCCATGGGAAGTACCTGTTTGAAATATCGTTCTGTACCTTTAAATGTATCTCTACGCGCGATGGCACATTGACCCAAGCTGTCGATACTGCCGATTGATGCTATATAGAGTTGCCAATCATGTTGAATGGTATCTGAGGTCCATTTGTATGATACAATATCTATTTGGGAAAATTGAAACCTGGGCTCGGAAACATGGTTTGATGTGCATGCACTTAATAAAATGACACATAGCATTAAGATTGACGAGTTCATTTTCATTTTATAGTCATGCATAATATCAATATTGATCCGGCAGTGGTTCGCTAAATTGTCGTTTGTCAATCATATCGTAAAACACATTGGAATACACAGCATGTTTGCCGTGCATAAATCGAAGTCGGCAAGCAGTTTTATAATCGCCTTCGTATCTTGGCAGCAGTGCGATAATCAGGCTATCAGGTTTAATGACTATGTCGCGCGCTCCGGTGCTGCATCCGAAGCGAATTGTATTTTCGATATCCACCCAATCCCCGGTTTCATCTTGTGCCTGACGGACCATGTAGCAGATCTCGCTGAATATCCCTAGTCTAATCAATGAATCGCAATGATTTCTGACGATGATAGGAAAGGCATTAATAACAAGGGTATCTTTTAATTCATAGTAACGAATACCTTTTCCTGAAACCCTGATGATTTGTTTCAAAGGAATAAGGGTGTCGACATAAATACTCAATTTCGAGGGATCGGGCAAGGTAAAATCATTGCGGTTTTGAAAATCTTCAAAGCCGTTTATTTTGTGTTTGCCGAGTTGAATAGTATCAGTATCTGCACCCAGGTAGTAAATTGAATATACGCCATGTCGTTTATAAAAATCATAATCTACAAACCTGCTTTCTGCATCAACAGAATCCACAATTACAAGGTGCTCGCCTTGGTGCATTTGCGCAGTAATATTGCTCTCCTTACAACTAAGAATGGTGCAGATGAAAATACTTATCCAGATAAGTTTTTGCATGCGATGGATGTGTTTTGCTCGCGCTAAGACGCAAAGTGGCAAAGGCGCCAAGCTGTTACCAGACTAGATACTAGACAGCGCTACCCTACCAAATATACTCCAAGAAAACGAAGGAAGAAAAGTGACCTCGACAGGATTCAAACCTGTAACCCCGCCTCACCTGCTTTGCATTTGGCTTGGCGAGGCAAGCTTCTGAATTCAAATCTATTGTAACCACACTATCCTTCTTATTAAAGCATTGTCAGATCGCCACACCAGCTTTGCATTGGGTTTATCGGGCCGTTGTTGGCATTTGTTACAAGTTTAATCCCTTCAGGTATCGTCTTCCAGCTCCTGATTTTAAATATTTCTCTCGCCTTCTTGCTGAAGCAGCATCCGGAAATTCTTCAACATGGACAATTATCCATGGCTTAAGATATTTCGTGGATCTAGTCATGCCCGCATTATGTTGGGCTAATCGGTTATAAGCATCCATGGTCATGCCAACGTAAAACCGTTTGGCTATAAGACTTTTTAATACATATACTTGCATACAAGTTACTCTCCCAACATAATCATTCCTTCCTCCAAAAAAACATCCCGCTTATAGATGGATTAATTGACCTCGACAGGATTCAAA
>JAIBBA010000092.1 GCA_019694895.1 Chitinophagales bacterium | reverse complement strand
AAGAAGCAGGAATGCAATGACCAGCAAAACACCCCACGTGGCTTTCACAATGGTGATGAGCTGTTGTCCGCGATGTTGGTTGTCAGACTGAATCATTAGTTTTCATAATTCCGTCATAAGAAGCACTTTTAGTGCAAGGGTAATAGCCTACAGAATCGTTGGCATATTCAAGCGCAGTGCAAGCATCGAAATAATCTGGCAACTCTAATTCAGTCCATGAATCACCAAAGTCAGTTGTTTTAAATAGCAAGTCATCAAAGGTGGAATAGCCAACTTGCGAAGAAGGAAAATCCATGTGTAAAATTCCCGGCATTTCAGTGACAGTCCAATTTTCACCTTTGTCAAAACTCTTGGCAAATCCACCACCGCCGACATAAATAGTATCGTGCGGAAAAACAGCTATATCGTGACCACCCACACCAGGTAATAACGTTTCTACCAAAGCCTCTTCAAAATAAAGATGATAGATCGCAGGTTCGGGAGGGTATATTGACACAACTACCTCGTTGCCATTTATCATAGCAACTTGCCCATACAAAATATACGGGGTTCTTGGCAACCAAAATCCTCCTTGATCCATCGTATAAAACCCTTGATAACCGTTTACGTCACCTACAATATATCCTGTAATCCGCATCGATAAAATCGAATTCAAGCAAAAGATCTAGTGAGTTTCCTAGTTCAGTTGAATCCCCGGTATAACCACCATCAGCAGTTTTAAATACAAATTGATCCCCAATAATAAAACCAGTATTAATATCTAAAAACTGAATATCTAATGAGCTGTGAGGTACTTCAGCAATTTTTACCCATTGCCCTTTTGAAATAGTCGATAAGAGCAATAGATTTAAAACTATCAACGCAAATGAATCACCCATTATAATTTAATAAATTTGAACGTTGTATTTAAATTATCGTCAAGTGATATAAAATATATTCCTCTGGTTAAATTCGAAATATCACATTTTATTAAATCAGGACTACGGGAAATAATTTCAAATTTGCAATTTTGACCAAATACATTAGTAAGTATGGGATTAAATAATCCAGCATTGTTTAAATAAATAGTAACAATATTATTAATGGGATTTGGTAAAATTAATACTTCATCAATATAGTCATCAATTACGGAAATAGAGGTCATTCCACCATTTATAGTTCTATAAATTTCACCCGCGTTAGTTGTAAAATAACAATTTTTCTCATCAATGCAATCAATTGCTGATAGAGAAATAGGTAAATCCGGGATTTCGGTTGCACTCCATGAAAGACCTCCATTTGAAGTAAAATAAATTGCTATACTATCTAGCCCATTAAATTTTTCACCCAGATAGCCCACACTGTCATTAATAAATTTTATTGCACAGAATTCACCAAATTTGTCAATGTTATACGATTTTACAACATTCCACGTATTTCCACCGTCAATTGATTTTAATAAATCAAAAACACCCAAAACATATACCACCTCTTTCGAAGTAAAAACTATGTCTCTCCCAAGATTAACTATTTCTTTTTCATTCCAATTTTGGCCATGATCTTCTGTTTTAAAAATCCCTCCGACCTCATCATCAAAACCATATGGGTCTCCTGCAATTATTATACACGTGTCACCTCCGATGCAATCGATAGCTGAAAAACTTTTAGTGGTTGGATCCGGATATTTTACATCACAAGTTTCAAACGAATCATCTGAAATTTGAGCATATCCCACGGCTTGCCCCCCGGCAAGCATTATTGAATGCCCATTCAACAGAACCAAATCATTATTATCTGGCCAATATGATGTAAATACCAAAGGAATTTCCCAAAATTCTCCATTATTTACAGTCCTTAAACATATACCAGTTCCATCACCATATGCTTTAGCGGCATACCCGGTATCAGTACCAAAAAATTTGATACTTCGTATTTCATACGAACCTGAATATTTCAAATCCCAAGAAATTCCTTCAGAAGAACTCTTATAAATACTTTCATCGACCGCGATAAATAATTCATTTGATTCATTAATTTCAATATCCTTTATATCGGAAAATTCTGGAAATTCATAAATCAATGTCCATTGACAAAAACCATGATTTAGAAAAAAGAAAAATAGAAAAAAAGTGATTATATATCTCATAATTTAATAAACTTAAAGTCAATCGTGGAGTTTTCTTGTTGTATTTTTCCAAGGTAAAAACCGGGTGCCAAATTACCCACATTTATATCTATCTGATCTTCATAATAGATTTTCTCAAAAACTTTCTTATTTCTGATATCAAACACTTGTACGAATTTCTCCCCAGTTAAATTAACAGCTTCTATATTGACTAAAGAGGAACAAGGATTTGGGTATACATCTATTTCATACTTATAGAGTTCATCAGAATGAATCACCACATCACCTGGTAATCTCAGCCATTCGGTTATGAAAGAGCTTGAATTTTTTGCAATTCCTGCTGGATTTAATGACGAATAATATGCGAAATCATTTGGCTTCCAGACCGGGGCAAAGCCAAGTTCATCCCCTTCATTATAGGAAGCAGCACCAGTTGTTAAGATTTTATCAATGGTGTTATCATATGCTATATCATAGGTTGAAGAATTAATTATCCATCCAACATTTGTTAAATATTTAATGACAGCTTCATCAGTCATTATACAGAGAAACCCATTTTTTTCTGCCATTAAATCACTTTGATCAAAACAATCGGCATCATAAAAGGTATATGGAAAATCTGTACTTTCATTTTGTGTGAATCCAACAAACCAAATATCCCCATTGACCACCTCAATATCATAAATTTCCTCATGTGTTGGTCCTCCAAACAAAGTAGATAACAGCCGATTTCTTTCATCATCGAACTTAACAAGATATCCGTCAAAGGAAAAAACCGGTTCTAAATAGGTATAGGTTTCTTGAAAATAGTCGTCAGGATCTGCTTCATATTCTGAATATGTTAAAAATTCCATATCATCCGCATAAGAGTCTTTAGATGTTGACCCTACAAAATATAAATTCCCATTTTCATCAGAGGTTAAGCTATAAACAAAGTCAGTGCCGTTGCCCCCATACTGAGTAGCCCATGATACAGTCTTATCTGTCTCAAAAGTCGTAAAATAAATTCCATTTTCACCCCAGCCGCCGGTAGGAGATGAAAAAACTTCTCCGTTTCCGCCTAATCCATCACCAACGTCTTCCCAATAAGGATTGCCCCATATTTGACCTCCGATATTTAACCTACCATTAATATCATACTGACCTACCTGAGCTGAAATTCCCCAATATTTTGTTCCCCAAATAAGATGATTTGTGTTGTTAAATGTAGCTATATAACTCAAGGCTGTTTCCTCTTCATCTTCATAAAAAGCCCCATCCAATTCTTCTAACGATGCTGTTGCAGCGCCTTCCATTTGTCCTACAACTGTGAATTCCGTAAAATCATCTTTGAAATCTATACTATTTAACTCTACAACATCCTCAACATAGGTAGACCACCTTACCAAATTTCCTGTAGCATTTAGTTGGCAAATAAATCCTTCCTCTATATAATTTGTATATGTATCTTGAAAATAAGAAGAACCTCCAAAATCTTTTGTATAAAAATCATTGCTTGTAGTAAATCCAGATATATACATATCTAATGTTATGTTATTTATATCAATAGCAGTCGGTTTATCCGCTCCTGAACCACCAATAATTACCCCAAAATTACTTGCCCTCAATGGGCCAAATCGACTTATATATGCTTCTCCTCCTGCAAATAAGTCACCAAAAGTTGTAACATCAGTTCCGATAGGAAACCATAATGGATAATTGACACCTATAATAATTGGTAAATGATATGTACCATAAGTGACGTCTGTAATCTGAATAGTTCCTGACCCTGATCCATAAACCGTACTCCAATAAACGTTGTCAAAATCAATTTCATCTGCTATACCTCCCGGAGGAGTTAACGACATTTCAATGACTAACGGAAGACCGTCATCATATACCCCTAAGTCAAAGCCAACTTCAAAATCGTCAATTGAAATAAAATCCGCATCCCATAATAAATCAATTCTATCTCCATCAACATCTATCTGGTATGCATCAGCGATATTCTGAATTAATACACCTACTTCATTTTTAATTTCAAGTGTACCATCTAAAAGTATATTTACTTCATCGGCTCCATCATAAAATAACGAAATGGGATCATTCTGCTCGCTATAACCTGGCTTAATAATAAGATAATATTTAAGACCTTGGTTATCAAAATAGTATTCCAGATCCACATCATCATACAATTCAGATACTAAAAGCCTATCACTATTTCTCACATTTGTAATTCCATCAGGGCATTGAGGTAAAAAATAATTTAAATATTCACCACCCTGACTTGATGCATGGTGAACCTCAGCGCCTACTCTACAATCCGGAAAACTAAGATCAATTCTCGATAAAGTATCATCAGTATTTGTTGTTGTATCAATTCTTCCCCATACATAACTTATTTTATCATCAAACACAAACAAGCCAGGGGTTTGATGGAAAGTATAATATTTTATATCGTTAACAGGATTTTCATCAGTGTCAATAATCTGACCGCGATTTTCAAAAAAGGTAAATTGCGAAGGATGATCTAAGTCGTCGTCTGGAGGCACTATATAATCTTCCCAATTATATTTAACCAATCTATTTGTTGCAGTAGAAATAGAATATGATTTACCCCCTATGTAAACAGCGTTTCCAATATCAGCTTTTACAAAATTCACTTTATCATCATCCCCATCTGGACTGTCATACTGTTCCATCCACAGCTGATCACCATCTTCGTTATAAATAACCGTTAAATAATCTAAGCTCGCCCCATTGTCAACATTACCCGCAACAATAATATTTCCATCAACAGCACTACTTATCTTTAGACTATATGCATCTAATCCAACATTTTCTGCATTCACCTCCTGATGCCACTGTGGGGTGCCACTGCTATTATATTTAATTGTTTCAAATGACCTTGTTCCATCCTCATTTGTAATCCATCCTGTTACGTAAACATTATCATCTAGATCAACCACAACTCCATGAGATTCATCGTCTAGTCCTGCGTGATCATAATTTTTTGCCCAGACTAAATCCATAGATGGATCAATTTTAACTGTTCGCATATTAAAACCTTCATCTACGACAGCAGCACGTCCTGTTATATAAAAATTTCCTGAAGCGTCGACATCGGCTCCGAATACCTGATCAAAGCCACTACCAGATGCTGAATTACGATTCGTAGCTACAACTGATCCAGTGCTCTGACTATATTTTACAGCTGCAAAATCCCAACTTCCTGGTGAATTTTCGCTTGCTCCAATAACAACGACGCTACTTGAAGGGCCATTTTTAATCATTGCTGCAACTTCTTGATCAGATGAATAATCATATCGTGAAGTCCATAGTGCCGAGCCGGAGGAATTATATTTAATAGTGCAATAATCCGCTAGAGTTCCACTTCCATAGCTGCTACCAGTTACATAAACGTTTCCTGATCCATCAACAAAAATGTCGGTTGGAATATCATAAAAGCTTCCGGGCCCATTGTAGGTAACTGCCCATTGTTGCGTACCCGAAGAGTTATATTTAATAACCATGTAGTCATAATAATTAGTACCGTTCACCCAGGTTGCGGCACCAACGTAGACATTTCCTGAACCATCAATGTCAATTGCCGAGCCGTAATCATTTTCATCTGCATTATCTTTTTCCACTGACCATTGCACAACACCAGAGGAATTATATTTTGTTGTTAAAATGTTCGCTTTTTCAGTTGCAGAAATAGTATTTGTGGTAACATAAATATTTCCAGAACCATCAACTTTTCCTGTACTATAATCTACGGTATCCGGTAAACCAGACGTATGCACCCATTCTTCATCAAGGTGTAATTGACTTTTTACATTAGTTGAAAAGAAAACAATCCCTAAGAGGAGAATACTTCTCAAGAAAAGTAATTGAGATTTCATAAAAATTGGTTTTAGGGTAAAAGAAATATTATTGAAATTTAACCTTCAATATTTGGTTGCCCAAATTTTTTGTGTAAAATTTTAGCAATTTCCTCAAAATTCACCATAAATGGTGAATCCTAAAAACTGGACACTTGTTATGAAGAGTCCTCTGGATGTCAGACGGAGTCTTAATATCACTTTTGGTTTCAATTGTTATTGATGTGCCAATGTTAGAAAATGATTTACCATCCAAATCAACATATGTATCCATGTTACTATCAATCCATCTGATGCTACCATTTGAATCATCTTGAAACCAATCATCATTATCGCCCTTCACATCAGTACTTACTATAGGGCTATTGCTAAAAACATTGTAACATGATAAATCTGATTTATTTACAGGATCCACATTCCACCTTTTACCAAGACGAGTATCATGCCCCCGATACTCTGCGGTGTTTAGATTGCTATTTCCTTAAACTTCATCATCCTGCTCTTGCCCATTAAAACCGTATCTGTAGCCACTTCCAACCTCCCAACCCCTACCCACAGTTATCATCCCAAACGGATCATAATTAAATGGATTTGAAAGCTTTGTCATAGATGGGGATGGTGTTTGTTAAAAGTAACGATTAAAAGCTTAAAATGCAAAAAACGTGAAGATTTGAAGATGTAGTCCTACGGATTTATTTGTGCTTCGTTTGTATCGTTGTTTTCATGTACACATCCGTTTTTGGTAATAGGTAACTCGTTGCAAGTATGAATTTATCAGCACATGGAGTGCAATGACATTTCACCTCAGTGGAATCTGCATATCAATAAAACACCCTCTCCACCAAATCATCCCCAAAATAATACGGAATCTCCGCCAGCGAGCGCATCGGCTTCGTAAGGATGATGCCGGGTTTTTTGCCGATGGAGATGCTTCCAGTGCTGTGTTCGAGTTCCATGGCTGCTGCTCCGTTGATGGTGGCGGCTGTAAGCGCTTCTTCCGGGGTCATTTTCATTTGCGTGCAGGCTAGTGCCATTACAAATGCCATATTGCCCGATGGGGAAGAACCGGGATTGAAATCTGATGCGAGAACAAGTGGCAATCCTGCGTCAATGATGCTTCTGGCAGGGGTATAGGGTATGTTTATGAAAAATGAACAGCCCGGAAGTGCTACAGGCAAGGTTTCTGAAGCTTTGAGGGCGTCTATTTCGGCTTGTCCCATTACTTCAAGGTGATCAACGGTCAATGCTTTGTGTCTGATGCCTGTTTGCACGCCACCGCTGTTGGTGAACTGGTTAACATGGATCTTTGGCTTCAATCCAAATTTCCAACCTGCCTCCAAAATGCGGTCTGTATCTGCATTGGTGAAGTAGCCCTGCTCACAGAAAACATCGATATAATCGGCTAAGCCCTCTGTGGCTATTTTGGGCAGCATTTCGTCGATTATGAGGCTGATGTAGCCATCTTTATCGTTTTTATACTGGTCAGGGAGTGCATGTGCCCCAAGAAAGGTGCTTTTTATGGGCATAGCAGACTGCTCCTTCAATTTTCTGATGACACGGAGCATCTTGAGCTCAGATGCTGTTGTAAGGCCGTAGCCGCTCTTTATTTCGATAGCGCCGGTGCCTTGGTTGCGAAGTTTTTCGAGGCGGGCAAGGGCTGCATCGAAAAGGGCTTCTTCGGGCATTTCGCGGAGTTTTCTGGCGCTGTTGAGGATGCCTCCGCTGGCTGCAGCAATCTCTTCGTAGGTTTTGCCGGCAATGCGCATGGCAAATTCATCCTCGCGACCGGTGGCAAATACCAGATGGGTATGGGAGTCGACAAAAGCGGGTAACACAAATCGCCCCTTGGCATCTACCACTTCGTCGGTATGTCCGGGTGCTGATTCCATGCCGCCAAACCCTTTCACCACGCCGTTTTCCAACAACAACCAGGCATTATCCAAGGACGGAACCTCGCGCATTTCGCTTCCTTTGCGCACTGCAGTGAGGGTATTGTCGGCCATAAGGAGCCGGTCGATATGCAAAAACAACAGGGACGCCATGGGACAAAGATGCAGGAACTTGTTGAATGCAAAAAATTGCTACGATAGCGTAATTTCGCCCCTATGGCAGGGAACTCTTTTGGAACGCTATTCCGCATCACCACGTTTGGCGAATCGCATGGCGTAGCGCTTGGTGTTGTGATAGACGGCTGTCCACCCGGTATCACCCTCGACCTCGATTTTATGCGCAACGAAATGCAGCGTCGCAAACCCGGACAATCGAAACTGGTTACGCAACGCAAGGAGGAAGATGAATTTGAAATATTATCCGGTGTATTTGAGGGTGTCACTACAGGTACGCCAATTGGTATGATCATCAGAAACAGCGACCAGCGGTCTAAAGATTATAGTCACCTGGAAAACGCCTATCGCCCCAGTCATGCCGATTATACCTATGATGCCAAATATGGTTTTCGCGATCATCGCGGAGGCGGACGCAGCAGTGCAAGAGAAACTGCCGCGCGTGTATTGGCAGGAAGCGTTGCAAAACAAATTCTGTTACAACAGCATGTGATCATTCAAGCGTATGTTGATGCTGTGGGCGACCTCAAACTGGAGAAACCATACACTGAACTGGATCTGTCTCTAACAGAAACAAATATGGTGCGTTGTCCTGATCCGGACATGGCAGAAAAAATGATCAATCTCATAGCGGAGGTGAAGAAGGATGGCGATACCATTGGCGGAACTATTTCTTGTGTCATTACCGGAACTCAGCCAGGACTCGGTGACCCTGTTTTTGATAAACTGCATGCAGATTTAGGAAAAGCAATGCTGAGCATTAATGCCGCGAAAGCATTTGAATACGGAAGCGGATTTTCCGGAACAAGCATGCGCGGCAGTGCTCATAACGATTTATTTGCTATTGACCCCGAAACAAAAAAGGTAATTACAACTACCAATCATTCAGGTGGTATTCAAGGTGGCATCAGCAATGGAATGGACATTTATTTCAGAGTAGGATTTAAACCTGTAGCTACAATTTTAAAACCTCAGCAAAGCATTAATGTTGAAGGAGAAACAGTGCAGGTTGAAGGTAAAGGTCGCCATGATGCATGTGTGTTACCTCGCGCAGTGCCAATTGTAGAGGCGATGGCTGCATTGGTGATGGTTGATCATATGCTTATTCAAAAATCAATGGCATAACCATGTCGCATGTTTGGTTCATAACAGGTACTTCATCCGGACTTGGAAAAGCAATGGCCGAACAAGTATTGATGCATGACGATACGCGCGTTTATGGAATTGGCAGAAGGCATACTATCGTTCATGAAAATTATTTGCCAATCAATATCGATTTAAGTGACCTTGCAGTTTTAAAGCAGTTTGTATTTCCAAGCCTGGAAGCTCAAACTATTGTATTGTTTAATAATGCAGGTCGATTGGGTGAAATAGCTTATTGCGGAAATTTGGATAATGAGGATATTATTCAATCCTATACAGTAAATACCATCGCCCCACATTTATTTTGTAATCAATTTATTGCGCAATATCAGGCAGCTGATGCCAAAAAAATAATTATCAATATTACCAGTGGCGCTGCAAAAACGGTATACGATGGATGGGGCGTTTATGGAGCGGGAAAGGCAGCATTGGATATGTTTACGCAAAGTATTGCCGCCGAGCAACAAAAAATAAATGCAACAAATAAAATTCTTGCTTATGCCATTGCACCCGGAGTGATGCAAACGGCAATGCAGGATCAAATTAGAAATACGGAGGCTGTGAATTTTTCGCAACAACAAAAATTCAAAGACCTTTATCAAAACAATAAATTGTATCACCCTGAAGACGTTGCGCGATGGTTTTGGCATTTTGTGCAATCATGCGATAGTCAGCAGGAAACAGTTCAACGCATCAACCTATGATACCATTATTATTCGCCATGTTACTTACCGCACCCGATGAAGAAAAACTCGAGTGCGACTGGATCATTACCAATGCCAGGATTTATACGGTAGATAGTGCATTTTCCATGGTGCAATCTATGGCTATCGACGACGGATATATAGTAGCCACAGGATCTAACGATTCTGTAATGGCGCATTATTGGTCGCTTAATGTAACGGATATGGCAGGTAAGGTTATTTATCCCGGATTTATCGACGGCCATTGTCATTTTCTGCATTATGGAGTCGATTTATCCTATACCAATCTCGTAGGCACAAAATCATTTCTCGATGTCGTTGAATTATTGAAGAAGCACGATATTACCAAAACAAGCGGATGGATAATAGGAAGGGGATGGGATCAAAATGATTGGGATTACAAAGAATTTCCAACGCGAGAAGCGCTGGATAAAGAATTTCCCGCAACTCCTGTTTATATCGAGCGTGTTGATGGTCATGTTGCGTTATTAAATGGTCGTGCATTGGAACTTACAGGTATCACAGAAACGAGTTCAATTGCCGGTGGGGTAGTGGAAGTGAAAAATGGGAAATGCACGGGTATATTAATGGATAACGCGATGGAACTCGCTAAGCGAAAAATGCCAACCAAGAGTTCTAAATTTCTGACTAATGCATTAGCGCGTGCACAAAGCGATTGTTTTGCTGTCGGCCTCACCAGCGTGCAGGATGCCGGCCTCGAATTGCACGAGATTATGACTTTGAAAACTGCCGCGGATAATGGAAAGTTGCAAATGCGTGTGTATGCGATGGCAACCGCAGAGCCCAAAACATTCGATTATTTTATGGAAAACGGTCCCATGTATGGCGATCGGTTAAATGTGCGCGCATTTAAATTTTATGCTGATGGCGCACTTGGCAGCAGAGGTGCAGGACTCTTAAAACCATATAGCGATGATCCGGATAATTATGGTATTTATTATTACCCTTACGATTCTTTAAGCTGGCAGGCAAAACGCGTTTATAATGCCGGATTCCAAATGTGTACGCATGCTATTGGCGATTCAGCTAATAGACTTATCCTCGATATTTATGGCGCAACATTACAAGGAAAAAATGATCTGCGTTGGCGAGTGGAACATTGTCAGGTAGTTAGCAAATCTGACATTAATAAATTCGGACAATTTTCCATTCTTCCATCTGTTCAACCCACACATGCTACCAGTGATATGTATTGGGCAACAGACAGACTTGGTGCAGATAGACTAAAAACGGCATATGCATACAAAGACCTCATGAAGCAAAATGGTATGTTGATCGATGGCAGCGATTTTCCGGTAGAATCAATAAACCCGATTTATGGATTTTATGCAGCTGTTGCCAGAAAAGATTTGAAAATGTATCCCGATAAAGGTTTTCAAAAAGAAAATGCCATCGGCCGAAATGAAGCATTAAAAGCAATGACCATTTGGGCAGCATACGGCGCATTTGAAGAAGGTGTGAAGGGAAGTCTTGAAGTAAATAAATACGCCGATTTCGTAATCCTTGATAAAGACATCCTGGCCATCCCCGAACCCGAAATTCCTACAGCGAAAGTGTTGATGACAGTTGTGGGAGGTGATGTTGTCTACGAAAGAAAGTCTGAGTGAGTGGGTGAGCTTGCCTCGCCGATAGGCGGGTGGGTGAGTGGTGAGTGGGCACTATGCAAATTCGCTCGCTTTGCGAGCGAATGGTTGCATTAGTCTCACTACTCAATACCCACTACTCACTACCGGTCGTGAATCGTGAATCGTGACTCGTGAGTGTGGTGAGTACCTAAGAATCGAGAATGTGATGCGAGTTTGCATTTACCTGATACTTGATACTTGATACCTGATACCTGATACCAGATTCCAAGTCTAGATACTAGATACTTGGTTCTAGATACTAATGTCGTGAATCGTGACTCGTGAATGCCAACTTTGCGACTTTGCATCTTTGCGTCTTAGCGCGAACCCCGCCTCACCCCCTGACCTCCTCTCCACTCCTGGCGTCGCAGAGAGGGGGAATTAAATGCATTTGATGATGAATTATTCTTAAGGTTTTAATTAAAGGTTATGAAAATTGCAATTTTAAAGGAGTTGAAAACGCTATTGATTCCCACATTCTCACATTCTCACCCGCCTGCGGCGAGGCTGGCATTC
>JAIBBA010000091.1 GCA_019694895.1 Chitinophagales bacterium | reverse complement strand
TATCCCGTATTGTATATGTTGGATGGTCAGAATTTATTTGATGATCAATTATCATATGCAGGAGAATGGGGCATTGATGAATCGATGGATTCTATTTGTCATCTCGGCGAGACAACTGCAATTATTGTCGGCATCGATCACGCGGGAGATGCGAGGCTTGCAGAGTATACACCTTGGAAGGTAGCGCGATTTAATGAAAGTGGAAAGGGTGATTTGTTCGCACAATTTGTTGTTGAGGAGTTGAAACCGCATATCGATAGCCTCTATCGCACGCTCCCCGACAGAATACATACAGGAATAGGTGGTAGCAGTGTTGGCGGGGTTATGAGTCAGTATCTGGTGTTGCAGTATAATGATGTATTTGGAAATGCATTGGTTTTCTCACCATCCTTCTGGATCAGCAAGCAAAATTTCCAATTAGCGGAGGCTTATACGTCAGACAAGCCAACAGCTATTTATTACCTGGCAGGTGGCAGGGAGGGTGATGATGATGACATGCAAGAAAATGCGATAGCGATGTACAGGCTATTACAAAAAAAGCAAATTAATAATTTGACGTTGCGCATTGTGATAGAAGGCAATGGCATACATACAGAATCCTTTTGGAGGAAGGGGTTTTCAGCAGCTTATTTATGGTTGTTCGAAAAATAAGTGCTGCCATTAATTATCATTATTCAGCAGCCTCGTAGCTGAATTTTCTGATCACCATTTCACGTTCGAGTCCATCAGTTGGCGACGATGAAATCCATGGCAATAACCAGAAATTAATCCGCGCATTGGTTGTTTCTCCGGGCGTAGGAATAACGATAGCCGCAGAGCTGTTTCCGTTTTCATTTTTTACTCTTGGCGGATTATCCAAATTAAAATACCAGGTGCCGATACGCTTATCTTCAGATTCAGTATCGCCATAATAACTATTCCAGGTGATAAGTGTATCGGTCCAAATAAAAGTATGTGTGGTAACACCCACCAAATCGCCAACTTCAGTTTCTATTAAATGTGTGCGTTCAGGATAGGTTGGTCCGAAATTCACCGGTTGCACACTATATAACATGGTATTTTCTTCTGATGCCACGCCCCATTTTGAAAATTCGATATCCACTTCGCTGTTCGCCTGATCAAAAAAAGTATTGTTATCCCAGGTAAATAAACCCAGCGTGATATTTTCAGGAATATTTTCAAGATCGCCTTGAACAACCCATGAATATTTTCCATAACCCATGTTCATTTGCGATACCACCTCACTGGAAAACCATTTGCCATCGTGTTCGGCAATGCGCATATGTAAATATCCTTGCTCATCGACAAAAACATCTTCATAATATCCTGAAAAATAATTTGGACCGGGCCCTACCTGGTATGATTCGGCAATTTTTACATCCCAGATATATCCTGAGAAATTTACGACATCACCACTTCTTCCCAATACATCTTCAGGATCTGACTGCTTACATCCATATCAACGCTCAACATCATGGCATGGTAGATAAATTTCAACAATGGCGATTCACTTCATATCACCTCGCTATCAGCAGCGAACATAATACTATTCAATCGAACGTGCTGCCGCTGTTCGGAGGCAAAGCCAAATGCATTGACTTTCATAAGGCGTTTATTCAATCTCGCGAGGCAGAACGCGTATTCACAGAATAAAATTTATTCTTCAATACGCTTCTTCATGCGTCCCGACTTCTTTAATGCCTCATGCAATAAAAATTCAATCTGACCATTCACACTCCTGAAATCATCGGCAGCCCATTTCTCGACAGCCTTCAGTAATTCAGGCGACACCCGCAATATAAAGGCCTGACGATCTTTTGCCGATTTATTGTCTTCTTTTGCCATCAACGAATTTCTGTCTGTGAAAAATATTTTCGCAACGCCAATTGCAACTGCTCCGGATTATTCGTAGTAAAAATTAATGTTTTCCCATCATGCAACTTAAACTCTACTGCATTACGAGATCCCATCATAAATGCGGTTTTTTTAGGGAAATAACTCTGCTTGATACCATATCCCCCATACTGAAATCCACTCTTCATTGTCTGCATTTGCCAACTCTTGATCATTTCCTTCGTAATAGTTTTCTCTCGCCATACAAATGGAAAATATTCATATGCAAAACCCATCATAGAAACAGATGTTTTCAGTTTAGTATAAAAAACCATGTAATACACTAACGAAACTATTGCAACGCAAAATACAGCTCCCAGGTAATCGGAAATCTGGGGCTCATGGCCACTGTTCATGCCGCCAAGTAAAACGCCGGCCAGACTTCCGATTATTATAATCAGAAATAATATGCGCATCCACATTACACTGATTCGTTGCTCTTCCTGAAATTCCATAACACTGAATTAATGATATAATGTACCGGTGTTTACAACAGGATTCGCTGTTTTATCAGAACACAACACCACCAATAAATTACTCACCATTGCCGCTTTCTTTTCTTCGTCAAGCTCAACAATCTGCTCCTTCGATAATTTCTGCAATGCTAATTGAACCATGCCTACAGCTCCTTCCACAATTTTAGTTCTTGCCGCAACAACTGCAGTTGCTTGCTGACGTTGCAACATCGCACCGGCAATTTCTTCGGCATAAGCCAAATGCGTGATTCTCGCTTCAATCACTTTCACACCTGCCAATTGCAAACGATCTTTTAATTCCTTCACCAACATTTCGTTGATGTGCTCACCTCCACTGCGCAAGGTAATCTCCTCACTATCATTATCACTAAAATGATCATAAGAAAATGAACCCGCCAAGTGACGAACAGCGGTATCGCTTTGCAGCTTTACATACATTTCATAATTCTCAACTTCAAATTTTGCCTTCGCAGCATCATCAACTTGCCAAACAACAACTGCTCCGATAATGATAGGATTACCTAGCTTGTCGTTTACTTTGATCTTGTCGCCATCCAAAGTCCTCGCCTTAAGCGATACACGATGCTTGCCATAAAAAGGATTCGCCCAATAAAATCCGTTCTCCGTTACCGTGCCTGCATACTTTCCAAATAATACAAGCACCTTGGCATCATTCGGATTGATAATGAAAAAGCCAATCAACACGAAAAACAAAGGAATAAAAGCAAGACTATAAGCCGGATGCACATTCATCATCGCATACCCAATGCCTATACTCATTAACAGGAATACAAAAAACATAAAGAAGCCGGAACTCGGTTTCACAATTTTGTCGGTTATCATAGTTTTAGTTTTAGATTTCAAAATGATATCACAAAGATATCAGTGATGACGACAGAATTCCCAACAAATTGTATGATTTTGTGAAAATTTAACATTAACGCCTTAGCTCAAACTCATCCCGATCATCAAGAAATGGCAGTTTTTCTCGTATCGATTCGAGCTGTAACCCGCTCAGTGTAAGTGTTTTAACGGATTCTTCGCCTTTCGACTCGTATAGTTTCTGCCCCATAGGGTCTACTACCAGGGAACAGCCGTTATGGTAAACGTCATTGCCATCCATACCGATCCGGTTGACGCCTACAACATAACACTGGTTTTCAATTGCACGGGCTATCAGCAACTGCTCCCACGCATAAACCCTTCGCTCCGGCCAATTGGCAACATACACCAGCAGGTGATAAGGATTGGCTCCCAACTCGGTAAACGGTGGAGATTGTCTGCTCCACACCGGGAACCTTAAATCATAACATATCAATGGCAATATCTTCCATTCTTTCAATTCAGGGAATATCTTATGCTTTCCACCGGTATAATGCTTGTCTTCACCTGCCAATGAAAACAAGTGTCGCTTGTCATAATGCGCACTCGTGCCATCGGGCTCCATCCAAATCAAACGATTGTAGAATTTCTCATCGTCCTCAATAATCAAACTTCCGCACACTGCAGCATTTTTCGCACTTGCCAAATCCCTCATCCACCTCACAGAATTACCCATCATATTTTCAGCCAGATCTTTCGATCGCATGGAAAATCCTGTGCTGAACATTTCAGGTAATATGATTAGGTCTGTGTCCCGAACATCTTTTAGCAATGTAGAAATATAATCAAGGTTTGCCTGTTTATTTTCCCAGGCCAGGTCTACTTGAACAAGTGTGACTTTCAGATCTTGCATAATATATCTGCAGCTTTTTGAAGTGTGCTGTCTTGTTTAGCGAAACAAAATCTCAACATTTTTGCATCACTCCCATTTCTATAAAAAGGAGATAGTGGAATTGCAGCAACCTTATGTTCTATAGTCAGCAGATCAGCAAATTCCTGATCACCCAGATCAGAAATTGCACTATAATCTAACAACTGAAAATATGTTCCCGCTGACGGTTTTAAAACGAATTTCGAACCCTTTAACATATCGCTAAATAAATTGCGTTTTGCAGCATAAAAGTTACTGACTTTTTCATACTCACTGCGATCTTCCATAAAGTCGGAAAGCGCATATTGAATGGGTGTATTCACTGAAAACACCTCAAACTGATGAACTGCCCTGAATTCTTTAGTCAAATATTCAGGCGCTAATACATATCCTATTTTCCAACCGGTATTGTGATATGTTTTTCCGAAACTAAATATGACCATACTTCGTTCTCTCAACTCCGGATAATGTAAAACACTTTCATGCCTGATGCCATCAAAAATAATATGCTCATATACCTCATCACTTAATACAATAATATCTTTTCCGTGCACAATACGAATTAACTGCTTAATATCACTTTGATCCAAGACTGTACCCGTTGGATTATGAGGTGTATTAATCATGATCATTCGCGTGCGTTGCGAGACAAGTTTTTTTACAATATTCCAGTCAATTTTATAATCAGGTGCTTTTAATTCCACCGGAACGGGAATACCGCCATTTACACGAATTGCAGGAGCATAACTATCATAAGCCGGTTCAAAAATGATTACTTCATCACCGTCGCGAATGGTTGCCGCTATACTTGTATAAATTGCTTGCGTCGCTCCTGCCGTGATGGTAACTTCCGAAGCCGGATCATAAGTATTGTGATATATAAATTTAATTTTCTCCGCAATTCTTTCCCTCAATGCAAGCAAACCGGGCATTGGCGCATATTGGTTCATTCCCTTCTGCATATATGCATGTACCAGGGAAATAAGTTTTTCACTCGACATAAAATCGGGGAAGCCCTGCGCCAGATTGATCGCCCCATGCTGATTTGCCAATGCTGTCATCCGGGCAAAAATGGAAATTCCGGTATTGGGCAATTTACTCTTGATCTGTACTGTATGATCGGCCATGGGATAAAAGTAATGGAAATAAATGTATCAATAAATAGCATCCAAACCCCTTGATTCAATTCATACGGTACCAAATCCTTGAATTCCATTATTTTTACCTCGTGGCTACAATTTGCTTCTTTAATTCAATACGCTTTTGGGGTGGCGGGGAAAAGTTACATCTCGAACTTGCTGTTGGATGCAAAGCCCTTGGACATCATGTTGTAATTGCCTGTAATAAAAATGGTATTTTGTGGCAACGCGCGCAAGAGGCCGGGTTGGAATGCGTGGATGTACGTGTAACTAAATTCTCCTTTTTAAATACATTCCACATAAATAAAATCTCAAATACGCTTGCAAGCATTCAGGCAAATGCTATCATTTTTACTGCTTCGCAAGATGCTAAAACAGGAGGCGCTGCTGCAAAGAAAGCCGGAATAAACAAAATTGTTTATCTGCGCGGATTAGCTGCACGAGTTAAAAACAGCTACTTTAACAGACGCCTATTCACAAAAACATTAACGCATATTATAGCAAACTCTGAAGAAACAAAATCGCTGCTTCTTCAAAAAATGCAACATGTAAAAGGAATTCCAAACATACCTGTTGTTTATCATGGTATTAATATTGTAGAAACTCAATCGCGAAATAAACACCCATTTATTGCGCAACATGGCAACGGAATAATTCTGGGTAACGCCGGCCGACTAACTGCACAAAAAGCGCAAAAAGATCTCATTGAGGTAGCCATTAAACTCAGAGATCTACAGATAAACTTTACGCTCTTTATCGCAGGAGAAGGAGAAGAACGCACATCACTTGAAAATGCCATCAAGCTGCATCAATTACAGAATCAAGTTTTTCTGATGGGTTTTGTTGATGACATCCCTGCCTTCATGCAAAGTATCGACATCTTTGTGCTATCCTCGCATTGGGAAGGTTTTGGATTTGTGATCGCAGAAGCAATGTCGCATGAGCTTCCCGTAGTAGCTTACGATATCAGCAGTAATCCTGAAATCATTGCTGATAACGAAACAGGTTTGCTTGTCCCATGTGGTAACACCGATGCCTTTGCATTAGCAATAAAACAATTCGCAGAAGATCAAGATTTATGCAAAAAATACGGGATTGCAGGACGCAAACGTGTAATAGAAAAATTTGAATTCTCTACACAATTAAAGCAGTTATTAGCAGTTATTGAAATTAATTGATGCCGACTGCAAAACACTTTCCTGATTTTGCGTTACTTCACATGCCTCAAAATAATATTCGCTTCCCGAGAAGGTAATGATATTATTTAAATATTATAGATCTGACAGCTGTGTTCGCACTCAAAGAAAATCATCCATTTCCTTCCGCTTCAAATCAGAAGTAATGTCTTTGATCTCCTGCTCTTTATCTTTTCTGCAGATGATGAGTACATCTTTGGTGTCAACAATAATATAATCCTCAAGTCCCTGCACAACCACCAACTTGTCATCATCAGACATAATCATATTATTGGTAGCATCGTATATCATCACCTTTTTGCCTTTAACGGCATTGCCATAGTAGTCTTTATCGTAGTTATCCCACAGGCTCGCCCATGTTCCGAGGTCGCTCCATCCGAAAGATGCCGGAATAACATACACATTATCAGCCTTTTCCATGATGGCGTAGTCGATAGAGATATTCGGGCAAATGCTGTAAGCTTTTTCAACCATCCATTTCTCATCCTTAGTGCCGAAAGCCTTACGGGCGGCCCAAAATGCCTGGTGGATGTCCTGTTGATGGAGGTCGAAAGCACTCATGATGCTCTTCACGCTCCAGATGAAAATCCCCGAATTCCATAAGAAATCGCCACTTTTAATAAAGGTTCTGGCCAATTCCTGATCCGGTTTTTCGGTGAAAGTCTTTACCTCGTGGATGTTTCCGGCTACCGAAGCCTCTTCATACTGGATATAACCATAGCCCGTATCAGGGCGGGTAGGCTTGATCCCAAGGGTGAGCAAAACATCGTGTGAATCGGCGTACTCCAAGGCTTCCAGCACTGTCAGCAGGAATTTATCAGGGTTAAGCATCAGGTGGTCGCTGGGCGCCACTACTACTGTTGCCTCAGGATCGCGCTGGGCTATCACATGGCAGGCATAGGCTATGCAGGGAGCCGTGTTCTTGCGACTGGGCTCGGCAAGGATATTGAGCGGATTTAGGCCCGGAATTTGCTCGTTTACCAGCGAAATATACTGTTCATTCGTAACGATAAAAATGTTATCTTTGTCAGCTATTTTTAAAAACCTGGTATAGGTGGTTTGGATCAGGGTTTCTCCTGTGTTGAGGATGTCCAGGAACTGCTTCGGTTTTTTGACCCTGCTTTCAGGCCAAAACCTGCTCCCGATGCCACCGGCCATGATTACTACATAAACATTACTCATTGACGCGGATGATATAATTCTACTTGGTAAAAAGTAATTAAAATTTGTTATATTTAAAAGGCGATTCTCGTTGCCGGTTTTTAGGCAGCATATTCCATGCTTTGTCTAAATCGCCCGCAAATATACCCAATCGTCAGTCAATAAAAACACGTGAAGCAGATGGATGTATCTCATTTAACATTAAAAGACGCGTTACAAGAGTATTTTGGATTTGATTCGTTCAAAGGAAATCAGGAAGAAATAATTACAAGCCTCCTCAATGGCCAGGACACTTTTGTGATCATGCCTACAGGAGGCGGAAAATCATTGTGCTATCAGCTTCCTGCCATGATGCTGGAAGGTACCGCAATCATTGTATCGCCACTCATCGCCTTGATGAAAAATCAGGTGGACCTGGTGCGTAGCTATAGCAGCAATAACGACATTGCGCATTTTCTCAATTCTTCTCTCAACCGCCAGCAAATTAAAAAGGTGAAGGCCGATATCGTTGCCGGAAGAACAAAAATGCTCTACGTTGCTCCTGAAACATTACGAAAAGAAGAAAATATCGAATTTTTCCGCGGCATACGCGTTTCTTTCGTTGCTGTAGATGAAGCACACTGTATTTCTGAATGGGGACACGATTTTCGTCCTGAATATCGTCAGATACACAGCATGATAGAAGCTATCAATGATGATATTCCTATCATAGCACTTACTGCAACCGCTACACCAAAAGTGCAAAGCGATATCAAGAAAAACCTCGATCTGGAAGAACCGAATGTATTTATTTCCAGCTTCAATCGCCCGAATCTCTATTATGAAATTCGTCCGAAACGTTCTCGTGAACAGGCGATCAAACAGATCGTAAAATACATTAAGGAGCAAGGCAGAAAATCGGCAATCGTATATTGCTTAAATCGCAAATCAACCGAAGATATTGCTAATATATTAAACATCAACGGTATCAAAGCCGGTGCATACCACGCGGGATTAGATGCTGCTCTGCGCTCTGAAGTACAAGATAAATTCCTCATGGAAGGATATCAGGTGATTGTTGCTACTATCGCATTCGGAATGGGTATCGATAAACCGGACGTGCGTTATGTGATCCACTTCGATATTCCTAAATCTATCGAAAACTATTATCAGGAAACCGGACGCGCAGGTCGTGACGGACTGGAAGGAAAATGTATTGCATTCTATAGCTATAAGGATATCGAGAAACTCGAAAAATTCATGCGCGACAAGCCACTTTCCGAACGCGAAATGGGTGCACAGCTATTGGCGGAAACTGCGGCTTATGCAGAAACGAGTGTGTGCCGAAGGAAATTTTTACTCTTCTATTTCGGCGAAGAATACAAACAAGAGAATTGTGGTAGCTGCGACAACTGCTTAAAACCAAAAGAGAAAATTGAAGGCAAAGAATTTGTTGTGAATGCTTTGAAAACAATTGATGTGATTAACGAAAATCATCATATCAAATATGTAGTTGACCTCCTCACCGGAAAACGCACAACAGAAAACCAAAATTATCGTCACGATAAAATTGAATTATTTGGCGTAGGAAAAGAAAAAGACGATCAATTCTGGAATTCCATTATTCGTCAATGTTTGTTGAGTGAATTGGTGTATAAAGACATTGAACAATATGGCTTGATAAAATTGACCGACAAGGGAAGAAACTTTATCAAAAAGCCTCATTCTATCATGGTTTCATTAAATCATGATTATGATCAGGAAGTGGCCGATGTAGATATGCTTGAGAGCAATGCTCCAAAAAGTGTGCTCGATCCTGTGATGATGGATATTTTGGTGAAGCTTCGCGATAAAGTTGCGAAAGACGCCGGACTGCCACCTTATGTGATCTTCAGCGAAAACTCTCTTGAAGAAATGGCTACCATGTATCCGACTGTTATGGATGAAATGGTGAAAATTTCAGGCGTCAGCAGGGGAAAAGCAGAAAAATATGGCAGGAAGTTTCTTGAAGCTATTAAGAAGTATGTAGAGGAAAATGATGTAGAAAAGCCTTCGGAATTTGTGATGAAGCAGGTGGTTAATAAATCTGCTCACAAAGTGAAGATCATCCAATTCATCGATAAGAAAATGCCGCTGCCGGATATCGCGAAATCAATAGGCTTGAATTTCCCTGATTTTATTGATGAAATCGAAACAATAGTATCCTCAGGCACAAAATTGAGCTTGAATTATTATCTCGATGATATCATAGAAAGCGATCTGCAGGAAGAAGTGCACGACTATTTCATAGAAATGAGCAGCCTCGACCTCGTGTCCGCATACAACGACTTGAAGGATGAAGGTCTCTCATTTGAAGAAGTGCGATTGTTACACATCAAATTTATGAGCGAAATGGCCAATTAATAGTGTGACAAGCATCGATACCGGCAATTTTTTTCCTTTTAGAAAGTCGCTTGCCGGAATTCGCAACACACACTACCTTTGACAACCAATACGTATGCAAAACCAGCAAACATTCGAAATCAAACTACCACAGTTCGAAGGGCCGTTCGATCTGCTGTTATTCTTTATAGAACGCGATGAGTTGGATATTCACGATATTCCGATTTCACGCATAACCAAAGACTTTCTCGATTACCTGCACTCTATGACGCAGATGAATATCGAGATTGCCAGTGAATTCATTCTTGTTGCAGCAACCCTCATGCGTATCAAAGCAAAAATGTTGCTGCCGCGCAAAGAACTCGATGAATTTGGTAATGAGATCGACCCGCGTAAAGAACTCGTAGACCGACTTCTGGAATACAAACGATACAAAGAAGTACTCGGACATCTCTCAGAACTGGAAGACGATCGTCAGCTGAGAATTAATCGTGGAAATATTCCAATCGAACACGATATTCTTGCTAAAAAACATAGCAATGAAATGGAATTGAGTAGCGTAAACCTTTTTGTGCTGCTCAAGGTATTCCAAAAGGTGATGGATCGCTATAACAACCAGCCGAAAGTACAGGAACACGTAATTGTGCAATACAATTATTCTATTGAAGAAGAAAGTTTTGGTGTGCTGTCTTACGTTCGTGGCAAAAAGAATGTTCCATTTGCCGATGTATTCAATTCATGTAAAGACAAATATCAGGCTGTGTTCCGTTTCCTGAGTATTCTTGATCTTATTGCAACACAAAAAGTAACATTATTGGTTGGCGAAGGAATTAATAATTTCTGGCTTACTTCTGATCAGGACTAATTATTAAAATCAATTTTCTGAAATAAAAAAAGGCCGCCCGAAAGCAGCCTTTTTTTTATTAAGCGCGACTATTAATTCGAAGTGACAGTCAAACTTACCTGACCTGTTAAACCATCTCTGTTTGTAATCGTGAAAGTGTAAGTGTCCACTTCACCAACAGTAGTTGAAGCAGCAGCATTGTAATCGTATGAATACTCCTCTTCTTGAGCAGCAGTCATATCAGCATCATACACTGATGTTGACGCTCCGCCGTTGACAGATAAAGAAATATTAAAGTGTGATAACACATCCTCTTCCTCACCTTCGGCTTCAGCCTTTGATGCTTCAATCCCAATTAATACAGAAGAACCTGCAGCTATGGTAATATCATCTGAGGTATATCCTGCGCCGGTTTTAAAACTAATGATTGGTGGTTCCATTTCATCTTTATTACACGATGCTAATGCAAATGTGATCGCTGCTACGGCGATGATCAAAGTATTCAATTTCATAAAATGTTTCATAATGTTTAATTTGTTTTGTTGTGATATTTAAAAGTTGATTGAAAATGCATGATAGCATGCACTTGAATATTTGTGCCCATATTCAGATATCCGAGCGATTTAAATCTGCTCAAATGATCATAATAGGCTTCGTTTAATAAATTATTTCCCACCAGATTAATTTCAAGTGGGTATTTTCCAATATGCCACTCGCCACCCACGCCGGCATTCAGTAATGTGTAGCCCGGTGTAGCTATTTCATCTGTCGCCGTTTGATGTTGAGGTGAGTATATATCGGTGTTGACAAATGCATACCAATTATGCTCATCATGTAATCCCTTGAATTTAATTTCAGGCGTTACCTTGAGTGCCGGAATAAATGGCAGGTATGCCCCATCTTTCAATTTTCCTTCAACATCTGCAGTGGTTATGCTGTAGGTTAAATACGGAAATGCAGGAATTCTGAAAGATATAAATGCTTCGGCACCATACACTTGAGCTGATTGTTGCAAGTAGCGATAAATTGGGAAACCAAACCACTCCTCATCGGTTGGCGATAAATAAATAAAATCTGCAAAGAAATTGTAATAGCCGCTTATCGAAGCAGTAATATATTTACCGGTTCGATTAATATCCGCAGCAAGGCTGAGGTTTTTCTCTGTATGCAGATTTGGATCGCCAATCTCGTAGGTAAATACACCTTCATGCAAACCATTTGAAGATAATTCAGCTAGATTCGGAGCCCTTACACC
>JAIBBA010000219.1 GCA_019694895.1 Chitinophagales bacterium | reverse complement strand
TGCATTATTGAAATAGGCCATTACGACTGGCTGCCGTATCGCCTTGAAACTTTCCGCAAGCTACTGAAAGACATTTCCAAGGAAAATATTTCGCGACCAACATTGATTCATAAAATACTCCTAAAACTCACACGAGAGAATTTTGACTTTTCTACAACTGACAGGAAGACATTTGCCGAATTAAATCTATTGCGAACAGATAAAGGTGAATATTATCGGGATCCTATTTCATATGAAATTATTCCATTCGATACATGGTGGGATGATAAAATGGCAACTATTAAAAATCGCAAAAAAGCAGAGTGAAACGAATTATATATTCCTGTTGTTAGCAGTGCATGAAATCCTACCAACCCGTTGCCTGTCAATGGTATGATCAGCTGGAAGCCCTTTCAGTTAAGGGTTTAGAATTGCAAGTTATATACATCGATGAGCAAAACGTCCATCACCATCTTGCCGGGAGCATCACCACGCTTTACACTAAAGACAAGGCAGAATATATGGTCATTAATGACCAAGTACATATACGCCTGGATAAGCTGATATCTGTGAACGGAATATTGCCCGGCAGCTATTGCTAGGCCTACACATTAAACCTAAAATGCATAATATCTCCATCCTTCACCACATATTCCTTTCCTTCCAGTCGGAGTTTACCGGCTTCGCGGCAGGCGGCTTCTGATTTGTAGGTGAGGTAGTCGTCGTAGGCAATTACTTCTGCGCGGATGAAGCCTTTTTCAAAGTCGCTGTGGATCACCCCTGCCGCCTGTGGTGCCAGCATACCGCGGTGTATGGTCCAGGCGCGCACTTCTTTTACGCCGGCGGTGAAGTAGGTAATGAGGTTCAATAGCTTGTATCCCGCACGGATAAGCACATTCAGCCCGCTTTCGCTCAGTCCGAGGTCGGCGAGGAATAATTGCTTGTCGTCATACGATTCGAGCTGTGCAATTTCACTTTCTATGTTTGCGGAAACCACTATTACTTCGGCTTCTTCTTCTTTTACGGCATTGCGCAAGGTTTGCACAAAGGCATTTTCCGTTTTCAGTTCATTTTCTGCCACATTGCACACATAAATCACAGGCTTGATGGTAAGCAAAAACAGGTCGCTTATCACTTCCAGGTCATTGTGATCGAGGTTGAGGCTGCGGGCACTTTTTCCTTGCTCTAAATGCGCTTTAAGGGCTGTGAGCACATCCATCAGTCGCTTGGCATCCTTATCCCCTGCACCGGCAGCGCGCTGTGTTTTGGTGATGCGGACTTCTATGGTTTCGAGATCTTTGAGTTGGAGTTCATAATCAATGATTTCCTTGTCGCGTATAGGGTCTACATTGCCATGCACATGCACAATATTTGGATCGTCGAAGCATCGTACCACGTGAATAATGGCATCTGTTTCGCGGATATTGGCGAGAAATTTATTTCCCAATCCCTCCCCTTTCGAAGCCCCTTTCACCAGTCCGGCTATATCGACAAACTCAATGGTAGTAGGCACTACTCTTTCAGGAATCACGAGGTCGCTGAGGGCGTTGAGGCGAGGATCGGGAACGGTAACCACCCCTACATTCGGCTCAATGGTGCAAAACGGAAAATTTGCTGCCTGCGCTTTAGCGCTCGACAGTGCGTTGAATAATGTCGACTTACCCACGTTTGGAAGTCCAACGATACCACATTTCAATCCCATAGATAAATTTTGGAGGTGCAAAGGTACGTGTTTTGGGGGCAAAAAGTGGAGGGGCCCCGTAGGGGCTGGGTTGGGATGGAGAATAGGCTTGATGGAGAGTGGGGCTTTGAGGAAACAAATAAGGAAGTTGGAATAATTTGGATGGGTTTGCCCCGTAGGGGCTGGGCTAAAATGGAGCTTACTTTTCAACCGGAGCTATCCCTGGCTTGATCTAAAATGAAATTCTCATCTATTCGATGTGGGTGTGCCCCGCAGGGGCTGGGCTTAAATTGAGAATACTATTATCCGGCGCTATCCAAAAAACACCCTAACCTTGAAATCCTACTCCCAACAATAAATCTAGCCCCTCCGGGGCTGCACACTCCCAAACTAACACCACCCTTATTTTACAATCCCTACAACACCCCCAACTCCTCATAGCAAAATCTCCTACTAAATACACTTTCTTGTGCCACCCGAACTTACCCCTCCTGAAATTCAAATCCATATTGCTCGTCATAAACAATTCCCGACTCATCCAACAACTTAAAATACTCCTCCTTAAAACTCCATTTCCTATGCAGGGCATCCTGCCCTATAACATAAGCAATCATCCCCTCTCGCTCCATAGGTGAACAAGATATCCCAACATACCCCGCCTGCCACCTGAATACCTTCTCAACCCACCCGTTAGCATTGATATATCCCGAGGAATATGCCTTCAAATCTCCTATCAACCTCGATAAATTCTTTGTCGGTGGTAAGGTGATCAATACATGCACATGGTCCAAGCTGCAATGCACCGCATGCGGAATGGCTTGCTCCTTATTTAAAAAACTGGTCAGGTAACGGTAAACCTGATTATTGAACTCCTTTGTAAGTAAATTATCTCTGCCATCAACTGCAAATATTACATGCACCAATGTTTGTGTAAACGTATTCGCCATATGCTGCAATGCTCCGTCATTTATTTCAACAGTTTGTGATGCTAAGCGTTTATATTCGGATATAATCGCTTAGGGTGGATTTGGGAATGTTGCGTTACTTTAATTACCAACAAAAAAAAGCCATTACTCCCTGCGGAATAATGGCTCCTTTAAAAAAAATATATGCTTACTGCTTCATGATCGAAATCCCGAACGCAGCTTCTCCTCGTAATACATCAATATAATATATCCCCGCCGGTAGCGATTGCATATCAATAACTGTATTCCCGACAATCTCTTGCGTAAGCAATGCATTACCTAATGCATCGCGAAGTGTGCAAACTGCGGGCAATACGTCACTGTAAACTACCATGATATGATCTGTTACAGGATTTGGAAATACCGATATCGCTATACCGGAATTGCCATTTTCTCCAACTGCATTAAAATTATCTATCACCTTACATAAAGTAGCTTCACCCGCTACATTACCTGCTGTTAAACATACGGTGTACGACGTGGGCGCCGGATAGAAATGCGATGGATTCTGCTCGCTGCTTGTACCGCCATCACCAAATGACCACTCCCAATATGCTGGTGTATTGCTGCTCAAATCATTGAAATTGACAGTGGTGCCTCCCGGTAGCGACCATTCGAAATCTACCACCGGAACTTTAGGTGTGTTTATGATGATCACAGCCTGACAATTGGTATTAAACCCTTCCGCATTGGTTGCGGTCAGACAAACAAAATATGAGCCGTCTTCTAAAAATGTATGTACCGGATTTTGTTCCGTACTGTTAGTGCCATCGTTAAAATCCCAATACCAGGAGGTAGGTAAATTCGAACTCAAATCTGTAAATGTTACTGTAGGATCTCCTGTGAAACTAAATGCAGCAACCGGCACTTCGTAATCATTAATACTAATTGCCTCACAATAGGTATCACTGGTGATCATATTTGTTGCGGTAAGACAAACATTATATACTCCATTCACTAAATAAGTATGTGTAGGATTTTC
>JAIBBA010000090.1 GCA_019694895.1 Chitinophagales bacterium | reverse complement strand
AAAATAATGGCCACCATAATATACTAGGAATAATAAGGGGAGAGCGTATAAATCTCAATGTAACCTTGTGATCCGTGGTCAGATGCTCCCTGCCTCGCCTGCTAAGCATTCGGCTTGGCAAGGCGGGTATTCAGTTGAGCTACGAGGCCAAATGGAGTGCAAAGGTAATGTCATTTAAGTAAAATTCAAAATAGACAATAGGATGCTCTGACATGGCAATAATCCTAAACTCTTCGGATTATTTATCTAAACCAAAATAATGGCCACCATAATATACTAGGAATAATAAGGGGAGAGCGTATAAATCTCAATGTAACCTTGTGATCCGTGGTCAGATGCTCCCTGCCTCGCCTGCTAAGCATTCGGCTTGGCAAGGCGGGCCTGCCTCGCCTGCTAAGCATTCGGCTTGGCAAGGCGGGTATTCAGTTGAGCTACGAGGCCAAATGGAGTGCAAAGATAATGTCATTTAAGTAAAATTCAAAATAGACAACAGGATGCTCTGACATGGCATAAATCCTAAACTCTTCGGATTATTTGTCTAAACCAAAATAATGGCCACGAAAATATACTAGGAATAATAAGGGGAGAGCGTATAAATCTCAATGTAACCTTCTGATCCGTAGTCAGATGCTCCCTGCCTCGCCTGCTTAGCATACGGCTTAGCAAGGCGGGCCTGCCTCGCCTGCTTAGCATACGGCTTAGCAAGGCGGGTATTCAGTTGAGCTACGAGGCCAAATGGAGTGCAAAGGTACTAAATGGATTGAATATTTCAAAATATTTCGCACAAGTATTTATAAATCAACAAGTTACGTTTAGGCTGGAAATTTATGTTACCTGCGATAACGGCGGCGATGAAGGAGGAAAAGTGCTACGAGGATTGCCGCGGAAGCCAAAACGACGATATTACCCCAAAGCTGGCCAAAGCGATTGTATGTGTTATAAATGCCAAGGCAAATGCATATCAAATAGACGGTATCCCAAATGCGGTAACGCAGTCCTTTGAAAGCATCGTACCCTACCCCGCCAAAACCGATGAGCAAGAAAAGTAATATGGCAAGTGTAGAGGTCAGCAGTTGCAGTTTTAAAAAATAAAATTACTGCATTTGCACTGCTATCACGTAATAGGTATGATCGACATATTCTTTTTTGTAGGACTGTGTGGCTTCATCCCAAGTGGAATCGATACCAATATGACTAACAACCACTTTGTACGTTTGGTCTCCCTTAGCGCCATACATATTGATTCCCGGCTCCCAAACAATGGTTGACAATCCATAGCCATATTCAAGCGGTAGCACCTCGAGTCCTATTTCGTTATTGCCTTGAAACATTTGCACTTTAGCTTCCGAAAAGTCGGCATGATACATTCCCAGCGACCAGCGGGCAGGAAGCAATGGAGCGGGACTATACCATTCAGGAGGCCAGGCAACATAGGTATCCATATACTGTTCACGAATCTCCTTCGGCTGGTCTGCATCATTCCCACCAAGCGCCCATAAGGCCATGGCATCATCGGTAGATCCATGTCCATAAACTTTTCTAAATGGATTTAGAATCCATCTGCGGTGACCAACAGCCCCATTATTACCTCCATCATCTTCCACTTGTCCCGATAACGCCTCAGCACCACCGTATCCTAATGATAAATTTGAATTTCCGGCACCGGTAGCACCTTCCGGTGAATAGCAACTCCAATCGGGAGGTGGTCCATGCGACAAGTCATGATTTGCGGTCATCATTAATGCGGCAGCCTGACATTTTTTATTTAATTCTTTATCAAAAACACAATTATCCGGAATCCCTACAAGCCTGCGATAATAATTCAATCGCATCAACACTTTATTATGAATAGAATCCGGCAGCTTACCAGGGTCGCACTTTGAAATATTGCCATTCCATACCGACAGGTCACTATAGGTTGCACTATTATAATATGTGGTGACATAATCTTTGATCACCCAGGTTTTATATAAGGTTCTCACGGTCATGTCTTTGGGATCCAATCTCATTTGAGCACGTACCTTTATGCCTGCATTTGTGAAATCACCCTTGTCGATGAGTGCTGTGATCTGACGAATAGATTCATCCTTCTGCAATTTCTTGCCAACGGTATTACCCGGAAACATCAGGCTAAGGGCATACAGATCGATTTGACTAAGTTCATCAAATGATAATTGCTGCAAACCGGTGAATAATTGTTTTTCAAAAGCTTTCGACTGTGTGGCATAGGCTTTTATTGATGACAGGTTATAAATGAGTTTTCCGGCAAACGTAAAATCTTTTATCTCTAATGCGTAAACAATTTTATCGAAATAAGAGGCCTCAGCTTGTTGCATATTTCCATTATTCAGGCAGGATTTCATGGTTAAATAATCTTGCAACATATCCGGATCGCGGGAAACAGCAATCTCATATACATTCATTTTCAGATATGTATTTCTTAACATCGCAGACAAAAGGGTATCAGCGGCAGCGGTGAATTGATCTTTACACGCCCATTGGGTGAGATAGCTGTTCGCTTCTCTGATATTGGCAGCTATATAATATCCTTGCATGTTGTAATACCTTGTGAAAATACAGTCCCATTTTAATGCATAAAATCTCGAATCCTTTGCAACGGGAGCGGGAATGGTATCAAGATATTGGATGAGTTGATCTATTCTGATATTGTCATTAGCATAAGCATGTTTTTCAGCCAAAGCGCTCAGGAAATAATAGCATGAATCTGAAAGCGATTCTGAAGGAAATAATTCAAAGGCGCGATCATACACTACAAATGCCGATTTCAAATCCCCCTGGTTACCAATGGCGTTCGCAAGCGCAACAAACATTGGAATGAAATCTTCACTAACAGGTTTGCCCGCCTTTGAATCTTTATAAATTTTCGCCGAAGCAGTGTTATAATAGTGGATAGCGAGATCATCGTTATCTGCCTGCTGCGCAATGCGACCGGCCAGAAAATAGTATTCCGGTCGTGGCTGCAGGGTGATAAGGTCGGCAAGCAGTTTATCCGCCCGTGATACATCTCCCTTCTCAAAATACTTTGTTGCCATATCGCCACCGGCTTTCAAAATGCTGTCAATTTCGGGTTGATGCTGCTGTTGAAATGATTCGTCCTTATCCTTTTTGACAATGAGTTCGAGTGTATTTACGGCTGACAATACGCCTGCCTGATGTGCGGGCTGAGTTACGGGATCAAGGTATAAATGGAGGTTGCACATGGCCTTTGTCAGATAGGCATTGAGGTCCTTGCTGTTTTTGTCTATGGCCTTCTCAGCCTGATCTATGGCCTTTTCGTACTTACCGGCGTTGTACAATTCAACGTACTTCTGGCTAAAGGCAATTGACGGAATAAGCAGCATTAGGATAGCTGCGTGTATGTGCTTCATCTTCAGTGACTAAACGCACAAAGGTACTATCCTATTTTGCACTTAAATAGGGTAATTTTGCGCATGGCTTCAACGAAATCAAAATTTAGTGTCGTTTTACAGAACAAATGCCCCCGTTGTCAGGAGGGTGAAATGTTTGTAGACCCGAATCCCTATCACCTCAACAATATGGCGAAAATGCATCGCAACTGCGCGAAATGCGGCTTGCGCTTTGAACCGGAAACAGGATTTTATTATGGAGCGATGTATTTGAGCTATGCTCTTGGTGTTTTTTCCAGCTTGATAATATTCGCTATTCTCAACTTTGTTTTCAGGATACCAACCTTATGGGCGTTTATCATTGTAGCCTTATCATGGATAGGATTATCACCCATGCTTTTCAGATTTAGCAGATCACTGTGGTTAAGTTTATTCACTAACAGGCATAGAGATATCTGATTTTCATTTCAGGCTTCTTTAATAAACTTCATTTTACTTATAGCCTCATCAATAAAGGTGCGCTGTTCATCTGTAATCCATGAAGCTACAAATGTGAAGGCAAAGCCATTAATAATTGAGGCATAATACGATTGTTTGATGTCAAGTCCGTTGTAATGATTAATCAAATTCATTACATAAAACTCAACACCATTGATATCCATTTTGTAGATATCTCCTTTAAAATCCAGCGAATATTCTAAATTGCCCAAATTCTTCTTTGCAGATTCAAGATAATCCTTGCCATCTTTTACATTAATGGCAATTTTTACATTTTCCGCAACAAAATTCAGATTAGCACTGTATAAGAAATAATTGGGGTCTTTGCTGCAAATGATTGTGAGCAGATTTGCTGTTCGAACGTCTGCGGCTTTTACTGTTTTTGCTAATTCAGGATCCTTCTCTGCCAGATCTTCCTGTGTTTTTCTGCGAAGACTGTCCATCACAGAATTCTCCATTACCTGCCAACCATCGGGCATAGAAAATGTAAAATCAAAATAGGTATTGGAATACACATTACCATCCATTCGACCATAATCAAATGAATCAGGAATTCCTGTATAATTTTTACAAGCAGTGAACCCAATAAAACATATCAAAAGCAAACTAATATTCCGCATATTTCAGATTTTGAATAAATCTACGACAATATAGATTGGTATGCAATGAGGTTAGATAAAACTTATGGTACAGGTAAATCAGACACCTGCCATCAATACCATCAACTTCTCCAATTTAGCGCGTATTTCTGCAGATCCGCAGGTGTAATTATTCACCATTACACAAAATACAAGTTTCTGTCCGCTTTTTGTTTGCACATATCCTGAGTATGAACGCACTTTATACATGGAACCACTTTTGGCAAATATCCGGCCTTCTGCTGCGGTATTATCGCCCATGGTCTTTAAAGTTCCGCTCTGGCCCGCAACAGGTAAGGTTGGCAGAAAATCAGTAAATGAATTCTGCTGCATTTCAAAACGCAAAATGCTACACATGTCTTTTGGAGAAAAATAATTTAGTCGCGACAAACCACTGCCATCTTCAATATGCATGGCATCGAGTTTTAATCCGGCGGTGGAATAAAATGCATTTTCGGCATTTACACCTGCTTCTCTACTGCCATCGTTTTTCTGTTTCTTCCCAATTGTTTTCAAAAATGTTTCGGCATACAAATTGATGCTATGCTGATTTGTTTCAAATATCATTTGTTTCAGTGGCACGGAGCTATGAGTAAACAATGCTTTTCTTTCAGACTTATCTGCCAGTCCTGCGCGCACTACGGCATATTGCGTGGTAGCCTGTCCCGTAACATGTATACCAATTGTGTCAAGTGCCGATTTTAATGCCAGGGCAAGAAATAATGGCGGATCGGGCATACTGCCATCCACTTCATACGCTTTTCTGTTTGCGGGAATTGTGCCGGTTACGTATCGATAATAATTATCAGGAGCGCCATAAATATATGCTTCATCTCCTGTTCCTCCGACACGCACATCATTCCACACAGTCATGCCATCAATTTCCGGACGAATGCTGTCAATTTTTGCACGCGAAGCATTTGAAGAGAAGTATACAGTATATTTATTTTCAGCGAAATTTAATCCCGATGCACCGGCTCCGTAATACTGGCCGATGTCATCCCAATTCCAACTCCCTACCGTTGTATAATCTTCGAAATAAGAAGCATCAGCAATAATTTTTCCATTGATTGTCGCAATACCTTTTTCCTTAATTTTCAAAGCCCATACTTCCAGCAAAGAATCATAAGTTACCAGGGAATCAATGCGCATGCTTCCCAAGGTAGGATCACCGGTTCCACGAATATAGAGATCACCGGTGAGCACAGAATCCTTACCTATGGTACCGGTATATTCGACATACGTTTTGTAAGTATAATCGGCACCCAAAATATTCATGGCCGCAATTGTCGTAATAACTTTTTGGCTTGAAGCAGGTGTAAGGCTTTTTTCACTGCCATATTCAGCAAGTACTTTTCCGGTAGTAGGATCCATCAGACAAAATCCCCAGTTGGCATGCACAAGATCTGCATCTACCGACATTGCTTTTAATCCACCTTTAAGCTTATTCAACCCAATTGAATCAATTTTTGTCTGGGCAAAAACTCCACAGGATAAAACCAAAATGAAAAAGAATGAAATAATTTTCTTCATGCCTTATTAAACGCAATTAGTTACAACAATTATATCCCCAAAACATCCTGCATGCTAAAAACACCTTGCTTTCCTATTATCCATTGTGCAGCCAACCAAGCGCCTTCAGCAAAGCCTTCTCGTGATTGAGCTGAATGGGTAAGAGTAATGGTATCCACACTCGATTTCCATTCAACCGTATGTATACCGGGAACATGGTCTATACGATGAGCTGTTATTGGGATTGCATGTTCTTTTTGTTCAGGCTCCAAAACCCATCCCTTATATCGCGGAGCATGCTCACTGATCGTATCGGCAATGCGAATCGCCGTGCCACTGGGCGCGTCTAATTTTTGTGTGTGATGCGTTTCTGAAATATTGAGCGTATATTGATGTTGATGCTGCATTAATGCCGCAAGTCGCGCATTTGCCGCCAGAAATAAATGCACCCCTATGCTGAAATTCGCTGCATACAATAAAGCGCCATTTTTTTGCTTACAATAGTCCGTAATTTCCGGTAATGATTGATACCAACCGGTTGTCCCCGTAACAACAGGAACACCCGCATCGATGCATAATTTAATATGAGCAACTGCAGTTAATGGCGTTGTGAATTCTATGGCTACATCTATTCCCTTCAGTGCATCAACTGAAAGCCTGTGGCCATTCGACGAGGAAAATATGGCAGCGATATGTGCATTCGGAAATCTGTGCATTACTTGCTCTACAGCCTTTCCCATTTTTCCGTGTCCAATGAGTGCTACTTTCATTTTAGCGACAATTGAAGTGAAATACCCATAGTTCCCTGCAGTGGATTTATCTGATTATAACCGAAGAAATAATGCGGCTGCACTTGCATCGAAAGATCATCAGAAACGTTGAAATCATATAAATGCGCATCAACTACGGCATCAATAATATTTAATGTATAAATAGCAGCTGTAACGATAACCATCACATCCAGGTAGCGCTTTGATTGCGATACATATTGCAATAATAATTCGTCGGATGGGATATAATCATATTGCGTATCTATGGTCAATGGATCTTCATCTGTTCGATAAATATATGCCGTGCGCAATTCATCAAAAAAATCATACCAGTAATATATGAAATAGCCCGAGGTGCCGAGAGCTCCATAAACAATTGGAATTTTCCAGTATTTACCGTTGTATGCTTGTCCCAACCCCGGAATAACTGCACTATACAAGGCAGCGCGACCAACACTGTGCGGATCATGCGACCATAGATTTTTGTAAAATGGTGTATGCAGTGAATCTGTTTGTGCCAATGTTGTATCAACCATATCTTGCGTCATTATGCTATCTTGCTGTGCATGCATTTGGCTTGCAGCAAACACACATAACAGGGTTATAAGCAAATGACGCATGAATTATCCTTCGATGATTTCTTTTAGTCGATACAGATCATCATCAGAAAAATAGGAAATGACGATCTCTCCCCTTCCTGCACTTCCGGGTTTAATGATTACACGGGTTGCAAGATGCGACGAAAGCTCATCCTGCAATTTACGTACCGCAAATGAAGTATCCTTGGTTTGCGATTTGGCAGATTTTTGTTTTTTCGGTTGATAATTGCGCACCAATGCTTCCACATCGCGAACCGACAATGCTCCGGCAATTGCTTCTTTATAAACTGCTAACTGCGCAATCGGATCTTCAAGTGAAATAAGGGCACGTGCATGTCCCATGGAAATGAGTTTCTCTTTTAATCCGCGCTGAATATCCGGAGGTAACTTTAATAATCGCAAGTAGTTACTTACAGACGAGCGATCTTTTCCTAACCTATCAGCCAGTGCTTCGTGGGTGAGATTACATTCATCGAGCAGACGTCGGAAATGTATGGCAATTTCAATGGCGTTGAGGTCTTCGCGTTGAATATTCTCTATCAAAGCGATCTCCAGCATTTCCTGATCATTGGCGTTGCGCACATAAGCAGGGATATCTGTTAATCCTGCCAATTTAGATGCACGCAAACGACGCTCACCGCTAATCAATTGAAATTTATTGGTGCCAACGGTGCGAACGGTGATTGGCTGAATTACGCCATGCACTTTAATACTCTCGCTGAGTTCTTTTAAGGCAGTCTCATCGAAATCAGAGCGCGGTTGAAATGGATTGAGTTCAATATTACCGATGGCAATATTTGAAGTACCCGACAACTCCTGTGTTTTCTTCTGGGTTACGATTGGGTCGGTCTTCTCATCTTCCATGCTTTGCAGCAGGGCACGAATACCTTTACCAAGATCCGGTTTTTTCTGGCTCATGATTTCTGTTAATGCTATAAAACGATATTCTCCCGGAAATTATTTACCGGGAAGCATACCTGAATAAATATAATCAATTCTGGTGAATATTCAGCAATTCATTACCGAGCTGACTAGGCGTTGCGCTGTTTTTTTGCAGGATTTCGCGAGCCAGGTTGAGGTAATTGATAGCTCCTGTGCATTCAGCATCGTACATTACCACCGGCTTTCCGAATCCCGGTGCTTCCGCCAGCTTGGTATTGCGATGGATGATCACATCAAATACCAGATCGGCAAAATGGCGTTTCACCTCTGTTACTATCTGGTTGCTGAGTCGCAAACGGGCATCATACATAGTAAGCAGTATGCCTTCGATTTGCAATGGATTGTTCAATCGGTTTTGAACAATTTTAATTGTATTCAACAATTTTCCGAGACCTTCAAGCGCAAAGTATTCGCACTGCACAGGCACCAGCACTGAATCGGCAGATGTAAGTGCGTTAACTGTGATAAGTCCCAATGAAGGTGAACAATCGATAAAAATGAAGTCGTAGTTATTTTTCACCTCATCAAGTACGCTTTTCAAAATGCGTTCGCGATTCGGGTGATTAATTAATTCAATTTCAGCACCCACTAAATCGAGGTGTGATGGCAATAAATGCAAATTTGGTGTTTCTGTTTCTACGATAGCATCTTTAGCATGTTTGTCGTTCATCAGACAGTCGTAGATATTCACCCTATTTTCTTTGGGATCAAAGCCAACTCCGCTGGTTGAATTTGCTTGTGGATCGGCATCTACAAGCAATGTCTTAAATTCCAGCACAGCCAGACTTGCAGCCAGATTGATTGCTGTTGTTGTTTTTCCTACTCCCCCTTTCTGGTTGGCAATGGCAATGATCTTTCCCATGTAATTCGTTTCCTTTTAATGATGAACTGTTATTGTGTTACTTCTATAGTTTCGCCTATTTCCATCAAAATCAAATTGCGGTCGCGTTCTTTAAATTTCGCAATAGCTTCTGATTTGTTGATTTTAATATATCCGAAGGTATCAAAATGCATACCTATAATCTGATCGCACTTGATAAATTTCGCAGCTACCAATGCATCATCCACGCCCATGGTAAAGTTGCTACCAATAGGAAGAAATGCAAAGTCGATATTGGCATATTTTCCCAGCAACTTCATATCGTTGTGCAACGCCGTGTCGCCGGCATAATAGAAATTACCTTCTGCCGTTTCGATATAAAATCCTGCCGGGCTGCCACCATAACTACCATCTGCAAATGAGCTGCTATGCACCGCAGAGGTCATTTTTACAGTGCCGAAGCTGAAAGTGAAACTACCGCCGATATTCATCGGATGTGAGTTTTTTACCCCATTGCGTTCAGCCCAGGAGTGTATCTCCCAAATACCGATGATTACCGCTCCTGTTCGCTTGGCAATCTCCAGTGCATCGGCAGTATGATCGACATGCGCATGCGACAATAGGATGAAATCGGCTTTGATATCTTCAACACGTATTTCAGCAGCAAGCGGGTTGGGACGAATGAAAGGATCGAAAAGCAGATGCTTCCCTCCTACCTCTACGCCAAAGCATGAATGTCCGTAATAAGTTACTTGCATGATCGTTTGTGCTGAACGGGTGTAAAATTACGCGCTTAGTTCGCCCTTACCCACCCAAAAGGCAATAACTTTTTAACAGCATCTAAACGCTCTGTGGATAAGTTTTAGTGGGTTTTGAGGTATGGAAAAAGAGTTTAAGGAGTGGTTTATAGTTTAAGTATATGATGTATGTTTTTCGCGCCAAGGCGGTAAGGTGCGAAGGCGCTAAGGGTGGTGAGGAAAGTCACGGTGAGGCTTTGAAAGGATTGCCGGAATTGAAATGTTAAAGTTTCGGGGTTGAAAATGGCGCGTTTTGGTGTCTGCGGGCTAAAACCTGCATGCATATTGAAGGAATAGGTGATTTCTTCGCAGGTGAACTTATGATTTATGTCATTTCCGATTGTTTTACGGTTTCTTTATATTGCAGGTCTAAACCAAGGAGGACGTTATGAAAACTTATAGCAGTGAACACATCAAAAATGTTGTATTGGTAGGGCATTCCGGCTCCGGAAAGACAACGTTGGCTGAATGCATGTTGTTTGAAGCCGGAGCTATTAACCGCAGAGGTACTGTATCTGAACAAAATACTACTTCTGATTATAATGAGCTGGAACACGAACGAGGGAATAGCGTATTCAGCACTGTGATGCATGTAGATTGGAAAGACACCAAAATAAATATTATTGATACTCCCGGGATGGACGATTTTACGGGAGAAGTAATAGCCGCATTTAAAGTTGCCGATACCGGTTTATTAGTGTTAAATGCTGCTCATGGCGTAGAAGTAGGAACAGAGTTGATTTGGGAATACACCGACCATTTGAAAAAACCGATGATCCTTGTTGTTAATCACCTGGATGAAGACAAAGCTGATTTTGAAAATACCGTTGCACAAGCCAAGGAACGATTCAGCAGAAAAGTTACCGTGGTGCAATATCCATATAATCAGGGATTAGACTTCAATGCCATCATTGATGTGCATACCATGAAGATGTATCGCTTCCCTGCAGATGGCGGTAAACCGGAAAAATTGCCGATACCGGAATCTGAAATGGAAAAAGCGCAGCGTCTGCACAACGAATTGATTGAAACAGTTGCAGAAAATGATGATACGCTGATGGAGAAGTTTTTCGAGAAGGGAACACTGGAAGAAGAGGAAATGATGAAAGGGATGATGTTATCACTCCGTCACCACGACCTGTTTCCGGTATTCTGCGCTTCTGCGAAACACAATATGGGATCCGGTCGCATTATGGGTTTTATCGATACCTGCTGCCCTTCCGCAGCGCATATGCAGCCTGAAAAACTTACCAACGGCGCAGATCTTCCGTGTAATTCATCTAATCCGACAGTAGCATTTGTATTCAAAACTGTAAGTGAGCCTCACCTCGGCGATATGAGCTTCTTTAAAGTATGCAGTGGCAAGGTGACATCAGGAATGGATTTAAATAATACTGATACCAATAGTCCTGAACGCATCACACAATTATTTGTATTGCAGGGCAAAAAGCGCGAACAAGTGAATGAATTATTGGCGGGTGATATTGGTGCCACCGTAAAATTGAAAAAAACGCACACCAATAATACTTTGGCAATAAAAGGTCAGGATGTTCAAATTGTTCCCATACATTTTCCTGAACCTAAAGTGCAAGCTGCCATTGATGTTAAAAATAAAGGTGATGAAGAAAAAGTGGGACTCGCTCTGCATCATATTCATGAAGAAGATCCTACTGTAGAGATCGATCACAATATGGAACTCAAGCAAACCATTATTAATGCTCAGGGCGAACTCCACTTGCAAGTGTTGAAATGGAAAATAGCGCATAGCTACGGTGTAAACATCGATTTCATGGAACCGCGAATTCCATACCGCGAAACAATACAAAAAGCAGTGCGCGCCGATTATCGACACAAAAAACAAAGTGGCGGCGCCGGTCAGTTTGCCGAAGTGCACATGCTTGTTGAGCCTTGGTATGAAGGCATGCCTGACCCACCGGAATTGAACGTGCGTGGTCGCGAAGAACATGATTTGAAATGGGGTGGTAAACTCGTTTTCTTCAATTGCATTGTCGGTGGTGCCATCGATGCTCGCTTTCTGCCTTCAATATTAAAAGGGGTGATGAGCAAAATGGAGAATGGTCCGCTTACAGGTTCTTATGTGCGCGATGTACGTGTAAGTGTGTATGATGGAAAAATGCACCCGGTCGACAGCAATGACATGGCTTTTAAACTGGCAGGTATGATGGCTTTCCGCAATGCCTTCCGCGAAGCTAATCCAAAAATCCTTGAACCAATTTACAATCTCGAAGTATTAGTGCCCGGCGATTATATGGGTGAAGTGATTGGCGATTTGCAAACCCGCAGAGGAATTGTAATGGGCATGGATAACGATGGTCACTATCAAAAGATCATCGCTCGTGTTCCTTTGGCCGAATTGTATGATTA
>JAIBBA010000218.1 GCA_019694895.1 Chitinophagales bacterium | reverse complement strand
AGTGGGGACTAATACGCGGAATAGACCTTGAGTCTACGTCTCTGCAGAGTTCACCCCACTTTCCTTCTTTAAAACTAACATTCTAGATGAAAAAGACCTGTTTAAGGTCTAAAGGTCTCTGCGTGAACCAAACATTGTCATCATGGCCCGTAACAAAAAGAAAATCCATCAACATGTATTAATTGAATCCGTTGCCAACAGCGGTTCGGCATTCGGTAGGGTAGAAGGGAAGGTGGTATTCACCGAAGGGGTAATTCCGGGCGATATTGTAGATATCCAAGTAGCCCGCAAGCGCAATGGATATGATACCGGATACGTAACAGCTATTCATAAAAAGAGTGATTTACGCATAGAGCCCTTTTGTACGCATTTCGATATTTGCGGCGGTTGTACTTGGCAAAATGTTGAATACGAAACGCAATTACAATTCAAACAGCAATTGGTTGATGATGCCTTTCGCTTGTTGAAACGCTCTCCCGGATTTCCTGAAATAGAGAAAATTATCGCATCGCCTTATGATCGGTATTACCGCAATAAAATGGAATATACTTTCACCAATGGCGCTTATATTTTTGATCCTCATTATGATAAGTCAAATCCCCCTGAAAAAAAGCCGGGTTGTGGTTTTCATGTGAAAGGTCAGTTTGCCAATGTGTTTGATATGGAACGCTGTTATCTCCAGGGATCGCTTTCCAATGAGATCAGAATGGCTGTGCGTTCCTATGCCTTGATGCATGGTTTTGCATTTTACGATTTGCGCAATCATACAGGATATATGCGCAACCTCATCATTAGAAATACAGGCACCGGCGATTTAATGGTGATACTTGTTGTAGCACTTGATGAACCGGAAAAGCTGCTGCCGATGATGGAACATATTCGCAGCACATTTCCGGAGATCACTTCGCTGTACTATTGTATCAATACCAAGCACAATGATGTTATTTATGACATCGATGTAACATTATTTGCCGGCAAACCACACATGATTGAGGAAATTGACGGCATCAAATATCAACTCGGTCCGCGCGCATTCTTCCAGACAAATACCGAACAGGCAAAAAATCTTTACAGGAAAACGATTGCATATGCAGCTTTGAAACCGGGCGATAAGGTATATGATTTGTATACCGGTTTGGGAAGCATCGCTTTGCAGGCTGCTAATAAGTGCTCAAAAGTAGTTGGAGTAGAACTTGTTGAAGCCGCTATTGCCGATGCGAAAGAAAACGCTAAGCTGAATAATATCGATAACTGCACTTTCATAGCAGGCGATATGGCCAAAATATTTACCGACGATTTTATTGCGGAGCATGGCAAAGCTAATGTAGTCATCACAGATCCGCCAAGAGCAGGCATGCATAAAGATGTTTGCCTTCAGCTATTGAAACTGGCTCCTGAAAGAATCGTGTATGTGTCGTGTAATCCGGTTACACAGGCTCGCGACATACAATTGCTTATCGATGATTACAAGGTGACGGCGCTTCAACCATTCGATCAATTTCCGCAAACGTATCACGTTGAAAGCATTGCCCTTTTAGAAAGAAGGTAAAATTCACCCAACTGTAGATTTAGAAAACGAAGGTAGCAGCAAATTAGGGACAGCCTAAAAAAGTGAATGCTGCACGCTCCTCATCGTACAGCATTCTTTAGGGGTATGTTGCCTAACCAATAACCTTAAAAGGTTATAACAAAGATAAAAATTAGCGATTGATATTTGCAAATAAAATAATAATAATTTAGCAAAATTGGGTTTTTATAAAAATACATCCATTATATTTGCATAATAAGCAATCGAACAGCCAAGCCATGTCAGAAAATTACGAAATTGATAAAGTAGACATTCAAATCCTCCATCTTTTGATGCAGGACGCAATGACTCCTTTTACCGAAATTGCCCAGAAAATAGGGGTTTCGCCGGGAACCATCCATGTGAGGATGAAGAAAATGGATGCCATGGGACTCATCAAAAGCTCCCATTTGATGGTGAATCCACAGAAACTGGGTTATGGTATAACCGCTTTCCTAGGGGTTTATCTAGATAAAAGTTCTATGTACGACAGTGTAGTGAAGGAGCTCGAAAAGATCCCTGAGATTGTCGATTGTCACTACATGACCGGAACCTATAGCATGTTTCTCAAGATCATTTGTAAGGATACCAATCATCTGAAAAAGGTGCTTCATGATGGTATTCAGCCAATCAATGGCATTGACAGGACAGAAACTTCTATTTCATTGGAAGAATCTTTCAGCAGACCAATGAAGATCGAATTGAACGGAAGGAAGGATTTTTAACTGTTTGTCGGTAGAAAATTATGGGCTGTGTTTGGGTTTCAACTTGCCCAAATTCTTCGGTCGAGATCAAATAACTCGGGAACAGTTACTAATGCATTCAACATGGCATATTGCTTTTCAGCCAGCGTTTTGTTGTAAGTATTTCCTATCGTTGGCGGTGAAAAAATATCCTTTTCACTTTTCACGGCAACAAAAACGCGATTGCCGACAAACGATAAATACACGTCATCAACAAAATATGCTTTAAGCTCCATAATGCGATGAATTAATTTCGTTGAGAGAATGTACCGTGCTTCCTGTTGATCAGTAGTATACACAGAAAATGCTTTTTCGAAATCAGGATCTTCCATTCGTGCAATGCTCGTTCCGGGGCGATGAAAAAGTTCATTTAATGATTCACCATACACTTCACCAAGTAATTCCCGCGAAGCATCCGGTGCCACGAATGTTTCACCGGTAAAAGATTTGTTGAATGCTGCCGATAATAAATATCCTTTGAATAAAGTAGAATATTTAGTTTCTGACTTGCCGTTAGATTGGGTGCGTTCCACTTGCATAACATCAAGAAAACTACATTGAAATTGTTCTTGTGAGCGTGTGATGAGGTCACTGCCTTTCAAGGATGAAATTTCCTGATAAGGAAATAATTTACTTTCCGTAAATGTCTGGGTGCCGATATGTTCATTCATCACATACCTGGCTTGCGCTGCAATTCCGGGTAAAAAATTGGCAAATAAAATGGATTTATATTGTTGTGTGAAGTTATCTTCAATACGCTTCAGCAACATATATGGTCCCAACAAAAAAAATATCGAACCGATAGCGCCGGCCCATTTAATCATAAATGTTGGTGAAAAGGTGCCTCCTAAAAAAGCAGTGCCTGCAAAGTATCCTATCGCAAATGCACAAACTGTAAATACAATTGTGATGAGATTCAATGTCCATGGCTGATGAGCGATAGCACTTTGCATACTCAAAAACCTGTCGCGCGCAGTTTTGCGGATAATACCAAAAAGTACCATCGCCAAAACAAACAACATAAATCCTCTGATGGCGCGAAAAAACATATCATCGCCCATTTCGCCATTCGACATCATGGATAGAAACCCAATAAACATGCTGACTATGAGTGCAACGAAGAAGAACTCAAGTATCATGCGCAATACCCTTGACATGGTATGCTGCCATTTTTTGCTATCGAGTGGTGATAGTGCTGTTTCGAGTTTTACTAATGTTTCATCCGTCAATGCCATGAAACAAAACTAGGTCATTTTGCAATTACAAGTATATCGGAGATATGTGTATTGTTGTTGCTTAATACCAAATTATACATGCCGGATGCGAGGTTCTTCACATCAACAGTAAAGTCATCGCCTGAAAATAGTATGGT
>JAIBBA010000217.1 GCA_019694895.1 Chitinophagales bacterium | reverse complement strand
CGCGAAGCTTATCGTTATTTTTATGCCGCTCAACGTCCCTGACATTTTTCTTATCAAGATTTTTTTCGAGGGCTTCGGTGAGGTCTACACCGGTTTGATTGGCTATGCAAATAAGCACGAATAGAACATCGGCTAATTCATCAGATAATAGCTTGTCTTTATCGCTTTCCTTAAACGATTGCTCGCCATATTTTCTGGCAATAATACGGGCCACCTCACCCACTTCTTCAGTCAGCATGGCCATATTGGTAAGCTCATTAAAATAGCGGACGCCGGTAGTGGTAATCCACTTGTCGATAGTTTCCTGAGCTTCACGAATGGTCATGGCTTTATATTTATGGTTGTTCGGTATTTGTGGATGGAGAAGGCTCTTCAACCTTATTTATTTCCTCATCGTAACGTTTATAGTCGTTTACTATGGTGGTATCCTTTGGGTTTTCGTATGCGCTTACAATTTTTTCGACATAACGCGGATCGCGTTTGTGCGTTCCAAACATGCTATACACAGCATAATTACTTGCAATTAAAAATGCAACACCAATTAACATGGAAGTTACTACACGAATAAATAATGGTTGTATTAAATATAACAATGCTTCGCGGTCTTCACCTTCCAGTCGGCGGTAATACAAAGTGATATAAGCTATTAGTCCCAGTGAAGCTGAAATAGCGGTGATCAGCAATGCCTTATCCATTTGTATCAGCATAATGCGTACCATAATTGCCAATACCATGATGGAAACAGACCAAAGCCCAAAAAGATACATCAATCGCATGATTCTTCCCACGCGATTTTTATCCAGAAAAACTAATATGCCTGAAGCGAGATAATAAAATGATAATGTACCGAAGAACAGCATGCTGATGCGCTCACCGAAATTTGTCAAATTAGGTTTTAGAAAAAGAAATAATACCGTAAGCGCTATCAGTATTACTTCAAAATATTTCGACGCGATTTTTTTCACTTTTTTACTCTTTATTTTTTGTATCCATCAGAATGGTTACCGGTCCGTCATTCACCAACTCCACCTGCATATCGGCACCAAAGATACCGGTGTATATCTGTTTTCCGATGAGTGTACTCAATGTTTTATTGAATGACTCATATAAGGGAATCGCAATATCGGGCTTGGCGCTTCGTATAAAGGATGGGCGATTGCCTTTTTTTGTCGATGCGAAAAGTGTGAATTGGCTTACAACCAGTATATCACCGCCGGCATCCTGTACATTGATATTCATCAAACCCTGCTCATCTGCGAAAACCCGCAGCCCCGCAATCTTCTGTGCAAGCCACTCAACGTCTTCTGAACCGTCTGCTTCTTCAACGCCAAGCAATACTAGAAAACCTTTTCCGATTTCTGCATGACAATTGCCTTCTATATTGACAGATGCACTGTTAACTCTTTGTATCACTGCTCTCATAACTTCACCATTTTTGAGCTTCCTTGATCTCGTGATAAAAATTAAAATAACTGGTATAACGCTGAACAGATAATTCGCCGTTTTCTAACATATCTTTAATTGCACAACCATCTTCATTAATGTGAAGACAATTATTGAATCTACATGTGCCTATGCGATTTCGCATTTCAGGAAAAAAGTGACTTACTTCTTCTGCATCGATATCAACAAGTCCAAATTCTTTTATACCCGGTGTATCTATCACAGCACCTCCATGTGGCAAATGGTGCATACGCGCAAATGTGGTAGTATGCTGACCTTTTTCTGTGTATTTTGAAATTTCCCCGATGCGTAAATTCAAATCAGGCTCTATCATATTTACCAATGATGATTTTCCGGCACCGGAAGGCCCTGTAATGAGAGATGTTTTATTATGAAATACAGCATAGATTTCTTCAACATGCTCTTTGTTTGTTACTGAAGTGCTGAAGCAATCATATCCCGCATCTTTATATCCATACATCAATTCTTCAAGTAATGCATTGTCTTTATCATCATAGAGGTCGTGTTTATTAAAAATAACAACAGCAGGAATATCGTACACTTCACTTGTAAGCAATACCCGGTCAATAAATCCGTAAGCAGTTCGTGGTTTTCTTAAACTGGCAACAACAACAGTTTGATCGATATTCGCCGCAATTACTTGTTTGATATGTTTGCGATGGGTATCACTGCGGATAATATAATTTCTTCGCGGATGTACTTCAGCTATCTGATAATTTAATTTTTCATCCTGCTCCACTTCCACCAAATCGCCAACTGCAACGGGATTGGTTTGCTTCTTATCATCAAGTCGCAACCTTCCTTTAAGGCGACAGGTCACCATTTGTTGTCCATTGATCTGAACGTCGTAAAAACTTCCTGTACTTTGAATAACGAGACCCTGCATCAGTATATGTGGGTGTTTACTCGCCGCTTCATCCGGCAGATGTCACCGAAGCTGAGTGAATGGCAAAAGCGATGTCGTGAATGAGCGAAGTGTCTTTTTCAATGGCATTGCCTACAACAATGATATCGGCACCGGCATTGCAATCTTCATAAGCTTTTTCCGGTGTTTTAATACCACCGCCAACAATGATAGGTACATCAGTGCTTTTTCTAACAGCGTGAATTACATCGGCAGGAATTGGTTTTTTCGCCCCGCTGCCCGCGTCCATATACATCAATTGCATACCAAGGAGTTCACCTGCCATTGCTGTGCAAGCTGCAATTTCCGGCTTGTCTGAAGGTATAGGTGTGGTGTTGGAGATATAACTTACCGTAGTAGGTGCTCCGCCATCTAAGAGAATATATCCGGTAGGAATGGCTTCCATCCCCGATTTTTTAACATATGGTGCCGCCAAAACCTGGTTGCCAATGAGCAATTCAGGGTTTCTGCCGCTTATCAGACTCAAAAAAAGCAATGCGTCGGCATGAGGATTAACTTGCATAATGCTTCCCGGGAATATCACTACCGGGATGGGGCAATGCTCCTTCAGAAAGCGAATGGTCATATCCATGGCATCGCCGATCACCAGGCTTCCGCCTACAAAGAAATAGTCAACATGATTCTCCAAACCCAACTCCACCAAACGTTTCAGCTCCGAAGGGCCAACCTCGTCCGGGTCGATGAGCACAGCGAACTTCTTCAGTCCACTCCGCATATCGGTGGTCATTTGATGTAGAATAGGGCGATGCATGATGGTGATCGGAGCAAAAATAGTGAAAAAGACGTGGAATAAGCGACTTTAAAACCCGCACAATCGGCAGTGGAAAGGCTTGAAAAGGAACCTCCCGCATATGGTCAGCTTAACCGGTGAAGGGGAATCACTGTTTGACCAGCGTCTCACTGTATCTGAACGCAGAGCCAATGATGGTTAACTGATATACCCCCGGAACGAGTTGTGAAGTGTTGATGGAAACACGATCTGTATAAATATCTTCCAATTCAATAAGCTTCCTTCCTGCCAAATCTGTGATGACCAACGAATTAACTTTAAGATCCTGCCCTTTCAACGCACAAATAATATAATCAGCACAAGGATTTGGAAAAATTTCGATTGGTGATGGATTTTCAATCTGATGGATGCCTACATACGCATCTTTAAATTGCGACACTTCGATGTTTCGCAGTGGACCTACGTCGGTTTTCAGGTTGACTAATGTAAGTATATCTTCCTCATCAGTAAAAGCATAGCATTGCGCAAGCGCTTCGGAAAATGCAACATCTAAAGTATCTACGTGCATCCAATCGCTATTGC
>JAIBBA010000216.1 GCA_019694895.1 Chitinophagales bacterium | reverse complement strand
AGCAAAGTATCAGGTATCAAGTATCAGGTATCAGGTAAAAATTCACGACTCACGAGTCACGTTTCACGACATTAGTATCTAGAACCAAGTATCTAGTATCTAGACTAGGTATCAGGTAAAAATTCACGATTCACGACATTAGTATCTAGACCAAGTATCTAGTATCTAGACTAGGTATCAGGTAAAAATTCACGATTCACGACTCACGATTGGTAGTGAGTAGTGGGAATAGCCCGGTTGGCACTGTAACTTCGTTACAGTATAATTATTCACATGATTTCTGAAATTCACTCCCTCTCCCTCTGGGAGAGGGCCGGGGTGAGGGCACTCACCCACTGACCCACTCACCCACTCACCCCTCCCCTCAGTGCATCAATTTCCCATCCGGAAGCAATCTCGTCATCAATTCCGCTTCATAATCCAACCATTGCTGCCACCTTGTTTTTACTATTTCCGAATCAATGTAAGCATTTGCAAGATCCAGAAACATGCGATAGTGCCCCGCTTCGCTCACCATGAAACCGTGGTAGAATTGACGCAGTTTTTCATCCGATAACCCCACACTCAACAAGCGGAAACGCTCACAACTCCTGGCTTCTATCATCGCCGCCATCAGGAGTTTTTCAAGCAACTGTTGCTGCCTGGTGCCGCCCTTCAGCTGAAATTTACTGAGCTCATGCACATAGCGGTCTGATCGCTGCTTGCCAAGCTTTAATCCTCTATCTTTCAATTCTTTCAGAACTAATCGAAAGTGTGCCCATTCTTCGGTTACCACAGGCGAAACCTCATCAACCACACGCTCATATTCCGGGAATAATTGGATGATGCTGATGCAACTCGACGCTGCCTTTTGTTCACAATAAGCATGGTCGGTCAAGATCTCTTCCAGGCTCTTTTCTGCCAGGTTGACCCACCGCGGGTCGGTTGGTAACTTTAATCCTAACATTTCGCAACTTTGCTGCAAATTTACACATGCCGCTAAAGATTTTGGTCTTGCGTTTTAGTTCTATCGGCGATATTGTGCTCACCACTCCGGTGCTGCGATGTATCAAAGAGCAATTGCCCGATTGCGAGCTGCACTACGCTACAAAAAAGGCATATGTTTCTCTGCTCTCGGCAAATCCATACATCGATAAAATTCACGCCTTCGAAGAGAAAAAATTACCTGCTCTGATGGATGCGCTGGATGCGGAAAAATTCGATTTTATTGCCGACCTCCATCATAATTTACGCACATTTCTCATCACCTCCCACCTCGGAATTCCAAATCGCAAATTCAATAAACTGAATTGGCAGAAATGGCTGATGGTGAAATGGAAGATCAATAAACTGCCGCAACAACATATCGTAGATCGTTATCTCAAAACTGTTGAACCACTGGGTGTGAAAAATGATGGCAAAGGACTTGATCATTTTATTCCCGCCGATGCGCATGTTGCTATTTCTTCTTTACCGCAAGAATTTCAATCGGGATATATCGCACTGGTGATAGGTGCCATGCATGCTACCAAAAAAATGCCTCCCGTAAAGCTTGTTGAACTGGTAGATCGCTGTTCATTGCCTGTGGTGTTGATTGGTGGCCCTGATGATGTGGCTGCTGCAGATATAATCGTACAACAGGCAACTAATAAAGTCTTTTCCGCTTGCGGTAAATATCCTCTGCAACAAAGTGCTTCACTCCTCCAACAATCAATAAAAGTGTATGCGCATGATACCGGCATGATGCATATTGCAGCGGCATTGAAAAAGGATGTGATCAGCATCTGGGGAAATACCATTCCGGAATTTGGCATGTATCCTTACATCGGAACTGCATATACCATCGCCCAACAACGCGCCGACGGCAAAATACTCGAAGTTGCAACCCTTTCCTGCCGCCCTTGCTCAAAACTGGGCTACCAATCCTGCCCCAAAGGCCATTTCCGCTGCATGCTGGACATCGACCTCTCCGGGGTGAAATAGCCTGCAATGCAACCCCTGTGCGGACTTTACCCTCTTTTCATCGTATATTATGTAATTTTGCAGTCTAAATGCAGGCAAGATGGATGAGCGCGCGCTGATGAGTATCTCCCCGATAGATGGTCGTTACCAAAATAAAGTGACGGAACTGTCTAACTATTTCTCGGAATATGCCCTGATGAAATTCAGGATTTATGTCGAGGTGGAATACTTTATTGCCCTCACCGAAATGCCTATTCCACAATTCAAAAATTTTGAAGCCGATAACCGCTCGCGACTAAGAAAAATCTACAAAAAATTCAATCTCGACGATTGCAAGGTGATCAAATCTATCGAAGAAAAGATCAATCACGATGTTAAAGCAGTGGAATATTATATCAAACAAGAATTTGATGCATTGGGATTGAGTGAATACAAAGAATTCATTCATTTCGGATTAACCTCGCAAGACATTAATAATACTGCCATTCCTATCAGCTTCCGCGATGCATTGATCGATGTATACGCACCCTTGCTGGAGGAATTGATTAATACATTAAGTGAACTCGCTGTGCAGTGGACTAAAATTCCCATGCTCGCGCGAACACATGGTCAGCCTGCATCACCAACCATGCTCGGAAAAGAAATTCGTGTGTTCATCGAGCGATTGGGCAAGCAACGCAATTTATTCAATACTATTCCTTACAGCGCAAAATTCGGTGGCGCAACAGGAAATTTCAATGCACATTTTGTTGCCTATCCCGATATCGACTGGATATTGTTTGCCGACGAATTTGTGTCATCACGACTCGGACTTGAACGCCAGCGCTACACAACGCAAATAGAACATTACGATAATCTGGCAGCTGCATTCGACGGATTGAAACGCATCAATACGATTTTACTCGATTTAAGTCGCGATATGTGGACTTATATTTCGATGGATTACTTCAAACAACGTATCAACAAAAATGAAGTAGGCTCATCGGCAATGCCACACAAAGTGAATCCTATCGATTTCGAAAATGCTGAGGGCAACTTCGGTATGGCGAATGCAATATTCGAACACCTTTCAGCTAAATTGCCGATATCAAGATTACAGCGCGACCTTACAGATTCAACAGTGCTGCGCAATATCGGAGTTCCAATGGCACATACATTAATTGCCATGAAATCAGTGTTGAAAGGATTGAAGAAATTACAAGTAAACGAGCAACGCATTCACGACGATCTGGATAATAACTGGGCGGTGATTGCAGAAGCAATACAAACCATTCTTCGCCGCGAAGGATATCCGCAACCTTATGAGGCATTAAAAGAACTCACACGCAACGGACAAGCCATCACAAAAGATACCTTACAAACATTCATTAATGGTCTCGATGTGAGTGATGATGTGAAACAACAATTATTGGGTATCACGCCATTCAATTATACAGGCATACGCTTTTTCTAATTCCACTACCAACTGTCAACCATGTCGGGCGGAAAACTTATTGAAGGTGAAGATTATTATATCAATGCCGAAGGTCTCTTCGTGTTTACCGCTGCATTTTTATTGAAGAGAGGATTTTGTTGCGGAAATGGATGCGCACATTGTCCATATCCAAAATCTGAGGAAAATACATATCCGGTTGAGGAGAAAAAACCTTAGGAAAATTGGTATCAGGTATCAAGTATCAGGTATCAGGTATCAAGTATCAGGTATCAGGTATCAAGTATCAAGTAAAAATTCACGAATCACGACTCACGATTGGTAGTGAG
>JAIBBA010000089.1 GCA_019694895.1 Chitinophagales bacterium | reverse complement strand
TCGGGGAAACCCGCGCTTTTTGGCTGATGGTGTAACTGGCAACACGTCTGATTTTGGTTCAGAAGAGTCTAGGTTCGAGCCCTAGTCGGCCAACTGAAAGGTCTGCATAAAGCAGGCCTTTTTTGTTTTATCACCCACGTTTATAAACCCGAAAACCTGCAATATTCTTTTTTTAGGCGAAACCCGTAACTTTGCCCCTCATTCACTTAGAAATCATACATTGACCTATGTCGTATAATAATATTGTTAGTCTGCTCGGCGATAAGGCCGAATACCTCCTCAACCACGAATCTAAAACCATCAGTCGCGACAGCCTCCACCTCCCGGGTGCCGATTTTGTTGATCGCGTATGGATACCTTCAGACCGCAATCCACAGGTGCTGAGGAATATGGAAGCAATGTTTGGTCACGGCCGACTTGCCAATACCGGATACTTAAGCATTTTGCCTGTTGATCAGGGTATTGAACATAGCGCAGGGGCTTCATTTGCCAAAAATCCCATTTATTTCGATCCCGAAAATATTGTGAAACTGGCTATCGAAGGCGGTTGTAACGCTGTGGCTACTACCTATGGTGCCCTCGGTGCCATCAGCCGTAAATATGCACATCGCATCCCCTTTATCGTAAAAATCAACCACAACGAATTCCTTACTTATCCCAATAAATTTGATCAGGTGATGTTCACCTCTATTAAAGCTTCTTGGGAGCTTGGCGCTGCTGCTGTAGGAGCAACCATATACTTCGGTTCTCCTGAATCTACACGCCAATTGCAGGAAGTAAGCGAGGCTTTCCAATATGCGCATGAACTCGGTATGTCTACCATCTTGTGGTGCTACTTGCGTAACCCTGCATTCAAACAAGCCGATAAAGATTATCACGTAAGTGCCGATCTTACCGGTCAGGCTAACCACCTCGGTGTTACTATTGAGGCTGATATCATCAAACAAAAATTGCCTGAAAATAATGGCGGTTACCTCGCCTTAAACAGCAAAGAGTCTCCTTACGGAAAGAACGATAAACGTATCTACGAAGAACTCACCAGCGAGCATCCTATCGACCTTTGTCGCTATCAGGTGGCAAACTGCTTTATGGGTCGCGCAGGTCTGATCAACTCAGGTGGTGCTTCTTCAGGTGCTGCTGACCTTACCGAAGCTGTAACCACTGCGGTAATCAACAAACGCGCAGGCGGAATGGGACTCATCAGCGGTCGCAAGGCTTTCCAACGCCCAATGAAAGAAGGCGTTGAGATTCTTAATGCGATTCAGGATGTTTACCTGACCAAGGAAGTTACCATCGCATAACGTATATTCGCAAACGCATCACCCATGCAACCCGGGAAATCCGGAATATTTTTTCATGTAAACAAGGGCGATCATGGCAGAACAGAAACCCGATAAGTCGAGCTGGTTCAAGAGGGTAAGGAAAGGGATAGAGACTTCTACGGAAGAGAAATTAGATACTCCGGAAGGGGTGTGGTGGCAGTGCCCGGAATGTAAGAAAACATTTACCGCCATCGAATATGAAACCAACCTCTGGTGCTGTCCTAACTGCGCTTACCACGGACGTATCGGTTCAAAACAATATTTCAGCATCCTGTTCGATGAAGGCAAACACAGCCTCATTTGCGAAGAGGTGCGAGCTAAAGATGCACTGAATTTTAAGGACCTGAAACCGTATAGCGACAGGCTTAAAGACGCCTGGAAAAAATCTGAGTATACCGATGCGATTACTGTTGGCACGGGACCAATCGACGGGCATGATGCTGTTATCGCTTGCATGAATTTTGAATTCATCGGCGGAAGCATGGGATCCGTGGTAGGTGAGCGCATTTCCAGGGCTATAGACTATTGCGTTGCCCACAATCAACCACTCCTCATCATATCCAAATCGGGTGGGGCGCGTATGATGGAAAGCGCTTATTCGCTGATGCAGATGGCAAAAACCTCGGCTAAACTGACCTTACTCGAAAAACACCGACTTCCTTATATCTCCATTTGCACCGACCCGACTACCGGTGGTGTTACCGCCAGCTATGCCATGCTTGGTGATGTAAATATCGCTGAACCTAAAGCCCTGATAGGGTTTGCGGGTCCTCGAGTGGTGAAGGAAACGATTAAAAAAGACCTCCCGAAAGGCTTTCAGTCTGCCGAGTTTGTGCTGGAAACCGGATTCCTGGATCTTATTTTGGAACGCAAATTGCTGAAAAGTAATATCGCCAGCCTCCTCAAGCACTTCCGCAACGAAGCTAGCGCCTGATACAGCGTGTACACCCGATAATTGTCAGAAGTTGCTGATTATCAAATAGTTACCGGAATGGGTTCACCGAAGCAAGGAGCAGCGGATTAAACTATTAAGTGCCCGCCGGAAAAAGTGTAAAAGCCTGAGGTAGGCTGAAGGTGCCTTTTCTCCCCTCCCAAAAAAGGCTGTTTTCAAACCGGAATCAATGTTTAGAAGGGTTAAAAAATTTGTTTGTATGGTAGATAGTGCGTATCTTTGTGCCTCAAATTTTCAAAAAGTATAGCGATGGCTGTTTTAACCGCAGAAAAGAAAAAAGAGATATTTAAAGATTTTGGTGGCAACGAAACCAATACCGGTTCTGTTGAAGCTCAAATCGCATTGTTTACAAATCGTATCAATCACCTCACTGATCACCTGAAAGCAAATAAAAAAGATTTCGCTACAAAGCGCAGTCTGCTCATGTTGGTTGGTAAGCGTCGTCGTTTCCTCAACTACCTGATGAAAAAAGACATCAAGGCTTATCGCGCGTTGATCGAAAAATTGAATATACGTCGATAATCGTCTTATGAAAATATGTATGGGCTATGCGGATATTTCATTATTCCCGTAGCCCATTTTTCTTTTGTAGTAACCCTTAAACAACAATTTATTTTTAACCTGGCAGGAGTTTGATCAACCCATTTTCCCCGTTGACAACAAAACCCCATAAAGATCTTTCAAACTCCCGCCGCAAAATCACCCTTTAAGGAGGGAATTAATTTAATCAATGAAACCAAATCCAATCACGATTGAAGTACCGCTGAGCGAAGGCCGGGTAGTGACGATCGAAACAGGAAAACTCGCCAAACAGGCCGATGGCTCTGTAGTGGTGCGCTGCGGTGATACTATGCTCCTGGCTACCGTTGTATCGGCAAAAGAAGCGAAAGATGGCGTAGACTTTATGCCGTTGACTGTCGACTATCGCGAAAATTATGCTGCTGCCGGTCGTTTCCCGGGAGGCTTCCTCAAACGCGAGGCTCGTCCTTCAGAGTATGAAATCCTCATCAGCCGCTTGATAGATCGCGCTATGCGTCCGATGTTCCCGGATGATTATCATGCCGATACGCAAGTATTGGTTACACTCATTTCACTCGACAAAGAAATTTTGCCTGATGCACTCGCAGGTTTGTCTGCCGCAGCTGCAATCGCAGTTTCTGATATTCCGTTCAATGGCCCGATTTCTGAAGTGCGCGTTGGACGTATCGATGGAAAATTCGTTATCAACCCTACACGTACAGAACTTGAACGCTCCGATATCGATATGATCGTTGCGGGAAGTATCAAAGACGTGGTGATGGTGGAAGGCGAGATGAAGGAAGTGAAGGAAGAAGATATGCTCGAAGCAATTCGCGTTGCACATCAGGTGATTCAGGAACAGTGTAAAAAATTGAATGAACTCACTACACTTGTCGGCAAAGAAACAAAACGCGCATACAGCCACGAAGTAAATGATCAGGATCTGAAAGATCGTATGTTCCGTGAATTGTATGATAAAGTATCTGCAGTTGCACACATGCCTTCAGCAAAAGAAGTGCGCGGTGATGCATTCAAACTCATTAAAGAAGAATTCAAAGCTACTTTCAGCGAAGAAGAACTCGCAGAAAAAAGTGGCATGATAGATCGCTATTATAAAGACGTTGAAAAACATGCCATGCGCGAAATGATCCTCACCGATCGTCAGCGCCTCGATGGTCGCCGTATGGATGAAGTGCGTCCAATTTGGGCTGAAGTGGATTATCTGCCATCAGCACATGGTTCCGCAGTATTTACACGCGGTGAAACGCAGTCATTGACCACTGTTACCCTCGGTGCAAAAATGGACGAGCAGTTGATTGATGGTGTTGTACATGAAGGCACATCAAAATTCCTTTTGCATTATAATTTTCCTCCGTTCTCTACCGGCGAAGCAAAACCAATGCGTGGTTTAGGTCGTCGTGAAGTGGGACATGGAAATCTCGCAATGCGCGCTATCAAATGGTCGCTGCCTGAAGAAAATGCTTATACCATCCGTGTAGTTTCCGATATTTTGGAATCTAACGGTTCATCATCAATGGCAACTGTTTGCGCCGGTTCATTGGCGTTGATGGATGCCGGTGTGCAGGTGAAAAAACCTGTTGCCGGTATTGCCATGGGTCTTGTATCAGAAGCAAACATGGTGCGCTACGGAATCCTGAGCGATATCCTTGGCGATGAAGATCACCTGGGTGATATGGACTTTAAAGTGGCTGGTACGGTTGATGGTATTACTGCCACACAAATGGATATCAAAGTTGACGGATTGAGCTTTGGTGTTGTGAAAGAAGCCCTCGAGCAGGCGCGTGCCGGAAGGTTGCACATTCTCAACGAAATGAGTAAAGCCATTCAAGGTCCTCGCCCCGATCTTAAACCGCATGCACCACGTATCACTACGATTCAAATTCCGCGCGATTATATCGGAGCGGTTATCGGACCCGGTGGTAAGATTATTCAGGAAATGCAACGCGAGAGCGGAGCAGAAATCAGCATCGAAGAAATCGGCGATTTTGGACATGTGGTTATTTCTTCACCTAATCTCGAGTCGATAGAAAAAGCCCTCAACCGCATCAGAGCGATTGTAGCCATACCTGAGGTTGGAGAAGTATACGAGGCTACTGTGAAATCGATCATGCCTTACGGTGCATTTGTAGAATTCCTGCCCGGTAAAGAAGGCTTGTTACACATATCTGAGGTTGACTGGAAGCGCTTAGAAAGTCTTGAAGGCATTTTGAATAAAGGCGATAAACTACAAGTGAAATTGCTGGAAGTCGATCAGAAAACCGGCAAGTTCAAACTGTCGCGCAAGGTGCTATTGGAACGCCCTCCGCGGCCACAAGCTAATAACGAGCAGCATTGATCTGATCAAGCTGTTTACCATAAGGCATCCGGAACCACACGGATGCCTTTTTTCATTTCTATTGGCGCTGTGAACTTTTTGTGCATCAAATATCATTTTATGGTAAAGAGCAACGTTTACCCATAACTTTTGTAACTTGTGAACGTAAACAGTAATTAAACAATCCTAAGCCATGCGTCAGCTGAAAATTACTGCCAGCATAACCAGTCGCGAAAACGACTCACTGGAAAAATATCTTGCCGAGATTGGAAAGATAGATATGATTACGCCTGAAGAAGAAGCAGTGCTGGCAAAACGCATTCGCGAAGGAGATACTGTTGCACTTGATACGCTCACCAAAGCAAACCTTCGATTTGTTGTTTCCGTTGCAAAGCAATATCAAGGTCACGGACTTACACTCAGCGATCTGATCAACGAAGGAAATGTTGGTTTAATTAAAGCGGCAAAAAAATTCGACGAGACGAAAGGATTTAAATTCATCTCTTATGCCGTGTGGTGGATTCGTCAATCTATCATGTTGGGTATTGTTGAACATTCGCGATTAATACGTTTGCCATTAAATAAAGCAGGAAATGTGTCGAAGGTGAATAAACTCACCTCGCAATTTGAACAAGAATTTGAACGCGATCCAACACCTGAAGAAATTGCTGAAACATTGCATCTAAAAGATGACGATGTGCGCGATATCATTGCTTCTAATATTCGACATATTTCTATGGATGCTCCACTTGGCAATGATGGCGATGATGGTAGCATGGCAGATATTCTTGCCGACACCGGAGAGGATACGCCCGACAGTGGATTGGTAAGTGAATCGCTGCGCGAAGAAATTGCTTCTGCATTAAAAGTGCTTTCTGAGCGTGAAGCTGAAGTAGTTGCCGCATATTATGGTATCAGCGGTTATCCTTCTATGACCGTTGAGGAGATAGCTAAAAAATTCAACCTCAGCCGCGAACGCGTGCGCCAGATCAAAGAACGCGCTATCCGCCGCCTGCGCAAAGCAACCATGAGCAGTGCACTGAAGAATTATTTGGGGTGATTTGCTGTCAGATCGAACCCGGAATAGAATCCGGAAATTTATTCATTTTAAATACGGAAAAATTTTGCATTTGAGGGCATAAATATGCCTGAAGTGCCTTATTTAATTGGATTTTATGTGATTAATGGACTCGGAATTGAATACGGAAAAAATTACTATTTGAATACGGAAATTTGTATTTTTGCAGGGTGGGAGCAGACCATTATAAGTTTTATACTACAATTGATGCCATGGAGCCTATGTTTCCGGAAGACAGATCCGGTGAACTGGAGTACCTTGCCACAGTCCTGATGATGAGGGCCTCAGCACTGTCTGAATCGCTCCACCCATTGACAAGAAAGGCGATAGCTGATTTGTTAAGGCCTATGAACACCTATTATTCCAATGTCATAGAAGGTCATGATACGCACCCCCTGGATATTGAAAAGGCACTAGCTGCCAATTTCCTGAAAAACAAGCGGCAAGCAGCATTGCAATTAGAAGCAAAAGCGCATATTAACCTGCATAAGTTGATTGCTGAAAGGTTTGACCTGAAATCTGAGAATCCATATAAAAAGGAATTTATCTGCTTTCTACACAAGGAGTTTTACCGTCATTTGCCCGGGGAGTTTTTACACGCTGAAAGAATTGATGGCACATCTGTAATGGTAATACCCGGTCAAATAAGAGACAGTGAAGTTAGCGTTGGAAGGCATGTGGGTCCTTATTCGAAATCACTTTCTGCATTTCTTGACAGATTTGAGGAATATTATGACCCGACATCTAACAATAACAAATCGAAAATAAAGCGCATTATTTCTATTGCCGCTGCACATCACAGACTTGCATGGATACATCCCTTTGTGGATGGCAATGGTCGTGTTGTCCGATTGTTTACGGATGCATGCTTTATGTCTGAAGATTTACATGCGTCCGGTTTATGGTCTATGTCGCGCGGATTGGCTCGGCATGAAGCAGCATATAAATTTGCTCTTTCAGCAGCAGATGCAGGCAATATGAATGACTACGATGGTCGCGGTAATTTAAGCAATCGTGAGTTAGTTAATTTCTGCAATTTTTTCCTGTCAACAGCAATCGACCAAGTTGAATTCATGTCGCGAATGCTTGACATTGATCATATGATTGCATGCATTCATCGCTTCGTAGATTTAATGGTTGCACATGATAAACTGAAAAAGGAAGCTGCCGGATTATTAGAAACAGTGTTTCTAAAAGGTAAGATTTCAAAATCGGAAGCCATGCGCATAACGGGCAGATCCGATAAAACAACAAAATTAATAGCCGATAGCTTATTGGAAATGGGATTACTCAAACTCGAAAATGAAACTAAATTTTCCGATTATCTGGTAAATTATCCTATTGGGTTTTCGACGGTAATCATTTCAGGTCTCTATCCGAGGGATAAAGAAATAGATATCTTAAGCAGGATTATTTCTTAATCGGATTGCCGGCGGTATACATATCAAAAACCGCAAGGCATATTGATATCAAAACACCACTCTGTCAGGAGTCACCCATTGATCCCACTGAAAGTTTTTATCATTGTAGCGAACATAATAATTACCATCAAGTGAATCAAGCACCTGGCCTGCTGTCCACACGGCATCATCGTTTAATATCGCTGCCGGTATTTCTGTTCCGGTGATGATTACTTCGTATGGTCGCCACAATATTTGCCCGCCTTCAGTACTTTGCATTTGCATGAAATCGCCGTCAGCGCCAATGATTACGCCCGGTTTATCGGTATAGGCATCATATAATATTTCAGCACCGATAGGGTAGTGCACAAAATAGGGGATTTTCATTGTTTCCACTGTGAAGGTCGTTGTTTCGTAATCGGAGAAATTATATCGTCGGCCGGTATATGTTGTGCCGGTTTTTCCGGTGATTTCAATCGGATACCAACTGTGTTTTTTATACACAAAAACATAATCGCCCAATGCTACTTGCGGATCGGTGAATTCTGAATAAGGAATAGTTACATCGCTGACAAAAGCACCTCCGGTAATATTATACATGGTGCAGTCAGCACGCTGTCTGTCGACATACTGTAACCCTTCCGACAATCCTGCAATCATGTCATCAAGCGTGATGGTGCCGTCGTGTTCTTTGTCTATCATTCCATCGCCGTTTAATGCATCGATTATTTTTTGGGTGAAGGTCCAGTTGCCGGTACTCCAATCGGTGTAGTAGCAGCTGCATAAAGCAACGGATTGTTTTCCTGTTGCGCCGAAATTTGCGGCTACATCATTTAAGCCACCGCTTTTGCAACAATCGCCCATGAGCCAAATGCTATTGCCTTCAAATGCAGGTAGAAATTCTTCCGTAAAGAAATTTAAATTAAATCCTGTTTTATCGGGATGTAAATATTTGATATCACTGTTTGCAAAATAGATGGAAGAGGCATCATCGTCCCAACCATTAAATCCGTGCCCGGCGAAATAAAAGATGAAGTTGGTATTCTCATCCGAGTTTTTGGCAATTTTCGAAAGTGCTTTATACATGGCGTTGCGCGTAGCTTCTCCATCCTGCAACATCATGATATTGGAATCCGGAATGCCATAAGCAGCAAATGCACTTGCCAGTTCTTCATCTTTTCTGTGGTTAGTATCAAAATTCCCGAGCGCCGGATCATCATAAATAAGCACGCCCACAATCAATACTTTTGTATGTGCAGGGTCTATAAGGTTTGGAACCTCATCAAAAAAAATTTGCGGACCATCTGTCCCCATATCCGGCTGCAATCGGCAACCACCGGTAACTAAAAGCCACAAAGCCACGATTCCAAGGATGAAGAATTTCATGGATTTCATTTAGTGAAGATAGGTAATTGCGTTGATTCGAAAAGGTTGTTTGTGATTTGAAGATTCGAAGGTTTGAAGAATTGAAGGAAGAAGTGGGCGTGCCCACATCGCATTGGTCTAGATACTAGATACTTGATTCTAGATACTAAAAAAGGTTTAGCAGATAGGTTTCGCGCAAAGACGCAAAGTAGCAAAGCCGCAAAGAAATTCCCACTCACCACCCGCCTATCGGCGAGTCAAGCTCACCAGTCACCCACTCACCATATTTTAATCGCGGAGTTGGCGGAGTTTGCGGAGGGATCTGGACCCGCTACACCATTCACGACTCACCACCCGCCTATCGGCGAGGCAAGCTCACCAGTCACCCACTCACCATATTTTAATCGCGGAGTTGGCGGAGTTTGCGGAGGGATCTGGACCCACCACACCATTCACCACTCACCCACTCACAACTTAAACGCCTTCCTGATCGCATCTACATAATCCAATTTCTCCCAAGGGAATAAGGTTACGCGAATGCTTTTCTTTCTTCCTCCACCGTCAACAAATCGCTTCGTGATGGTTTTGGGTTCGCGACCCATGTGACCATAGGCTGCAGTTTCTAAATATATTGGCGTGCGCAATTGAAAGCGTTGTTCAATAGCGTATGGACGAAGATCAAATATTTTGCGAATGCGTTTTGCAATTTCTCCGTCTTGCATCTTAACTTTCGCAGTGCCATAAGTATTTACATATAAGCCTACCGGCTCAGCTACACCAATGGCATAGGCAACCTGCACTAAAACTTCATCGCAAATACCGGCGGCTACCATGTTTTTTGCAATATGTCTAACGGCGTATGCTGCGGAGCGGTCAACTTTCGAAGGATCTTTTCCACTGAATGCACCACCACCATGCGCGCCTTTACCACCATAGGTGTCAACAATGATTTTACGACCGGTAAGTCCGGTATCACCATGTGGTCCGCCGATTACAAATTTACCTGTTGGGTTAACGAATAATTTATATTTTCCGTCGAACAGTTTATGTAAACGTTTAGGTAATTTTTTAATGGTGCGAGGAATCAGAATATTTTGAATATCAGTTTTTATCGACGCCAACATTTTTTTCTCTTCATCAAAATCATCATGCTGTGTAGATACTACAATTGCATCTATGCGCATTGGCGTATTGTCGTCATTGTATTCAATCGTTACCTGACTTTTTGCATCCGGACGAAGGTATGTCATCACCTTTCCCTCGCGACGAATGGCAGCAAGTTCTTTCAATAATAAATTTGCAATTTCAAGTGATAATGGCATGTAATTATCGGTTTCGCGACAAGCATATCCAAACATCATCCCCTGATCACCGGCGCCTTGTTCAATTTTCTTTTTTCGTTCAACACCTTGATTGATATCACCGCTCTGTTCATGGATGGCACTTAAGATACCACATGAATTAGCTTCAAACATATATTCACTTTTTGTGTAACCGATATTGCGAATTACTTCGCGCGCAATATCCTGCACATCGAGATATGTTTTTGATTTTACTTCACCGGCAAGTACAACCTGCCCTGTAGTAACCAGTGTTTCACAAGCAACCTTGCTGTTCGGGTCAAAGGCTAAAAAATGATCGATCAACGCATCTGATATCTGATCAGCGATCTTATCTGGGTGGCCTTCGCTCACACTTTCGGACGTAAATAAATAAGGCATTTAAGCTTATAGTTTTTTGTAGGTGCAAAGATAACTTCTTGCCCCTATATGTACTAACCCTGAATGTGGAAATTGCAGCCTTATTGCGGTCGCTCAAGGTCCATCATGCGACTTCTCGACTTATTAAAGATATTTTGATCTTTCATCTTGCCGCTGCGGAGGCGTTTTTGCTCCTCTTCGGGTAGATGTATGGTATCCTGGCAGGCTACAGAACAACAGCGCTCATATTTGGCAGCACAAGCCTCACATTGAATGAATAGGAGGTGGCATGCCGGATTCACACAGTTGGTGTGAGTATCGGCAGGTGTGCCGCATTGATGGCATTTGGCAATGATCTCCGGTGAAATGCGTTCGCCAAGCCTGTCGTCGAACACAAAGTTCTTGCCTATGAATTTATTTTCAAGTTGTTGCTCTTTTACCGTATTGGCATAGTGAATAATGCCTCCCTCAATATGAAACACATTCGTAAATCCTACATGTTTCATGTATGCACTTGCCTTTTCACAACGAATACCACCTGTGCAATACATGATGATATTGGCATCCTTTTTATCCTTTAACATGTCGGCAGCCATTGGCAGTTGCTCTCTGAAGGTATCGCTGGGAACCTCTATCGCACGTTCGAAATGACCAACCTCATACTCATAATGATTGCGCATATCTACAATAATGGTTTCAGGATCCTTCGCCAGTGCATTATACTCATCAGCTTTCAGATACTTACCGCGATTTTGCATATTAAATGTGGGGTCATCAATGCCATCGGCAACAATTTTTGAACGCACTTTAACCTTCAATACAAAAAATGATTTTCCATTGTCGTCTACAGCAATGTTTAATCGCAATTGAGGTTTTCCTGAAATAGGATCATTATCCTGTTGCGAAGGCACAAGCTCACGAATAAATGCAGCAAAGGCATCGAAATTGTCGCTGGGCAGACTGATCTGAGCATTCATTCCTTCATGTGCCACATATACGCGTCCCATCACACCTAAGGCCTGAAGCTTTAGATAGAGCTCGTCTCTAAACTGCTGTGGATCGGCGATAGGGAAGTATTCGTAAAATGAAACGGTAGTCCGTTTTTCATCTGATGCCAGCATACGCTGACGTAATTCCTCGTGGGATATTCTGTTGTATAAAAGTGCCATGTCGAAATTTTGTATCCCGTTGCAGGCGGGGTGAAACTTCAGTAAACAGTGCAAAGATACCGCTTTTGCACGCTTACTGCATGGTGACTTTTCTCAATGACAAAAGAGGGTGATGTTAAAACTTTAAATATTCATTTGTAGATTTCGTAAACTTACAGTCACAAATTGCCAATCAAAACCAACACATCATGAAAAAACTCCTACTAATTGCACTTTTCGCCGCTTGTACAGGTGCCTTGAGCGCCCAAATCGACATCGGCACCACTACCTATGATGTTCAAACAAACAATGGCGCCAAACACCGTGTACGCGTATACGATGATGGCTCCGTGTCAGCCATTTGGACAGGTTCTACCGATATGGGTGGTACATTTCCCGACAGGGGCATGTTCTTTAACCATTTCGACGGACTTGCCTGGGGAGCTGCACCTACATTGCGTGCCGAAGCTGAAAGAACAGGATTTGGAGAACTCCTGACAGTTGACGACCATGAAATGATAGTGGCCCACAACTCGGGAACTAACCGTATGCAGATTTATGCAAATGCTGCCATAGGCGATAATACCTGGTC
>JAIBBA010000088.1 GCA_019694895.1 Chitinophagales bacterium | reverse complement strand
GCGATTTTATTGCATAAGATACCTGAGGCTTTTGCTTTGGCGACAGTGCTCTTCTTTTCCATTCGCAACAAAGTCATCACACTTAGTCTGTTAGGTTTATTCACCATCATGACTCCGCTGGGCAGTTACATTGGCGAAGTGATTACCTCTTCCCATATGCTTGCCTACAACAGACTAATTGCCATCGTTTGTGGTTCGCTCATACATATTTCTACCACTATCATTTTTGAAGCAAGCGGTAAAGCCCATAAGATCAGTTTATATAAACTCGGTGCAATCTTGGTAGGAGCAGGCATTGCACTTGCCGGTGTGTGGACAGAATCACACTAACGCGCGATATACATCTTTCCGTAACCGGATTTAAAATAGTCATCCGTTCCGGTATCAAAATTCTCTAATGCTTTTCCATCGAGACGAGTAACAACACGATAGAGGTATAATCCATTCGCCAAGTTATCACCGTATTGATCGGTACCATCCCAGGCAAATTCGGTGATATTATTTCCAATGTGCAATTCACCGAGCTCACTGCGCATGATCTCTCTGACAACCTTTCCGGTAACGGTGATGATTTGTATTTTAAAATATTCAGGCACTTCGCTTCCGGTGAGTGTAAACACAAATCGTGTAGAGGTGCTGAAAGGGTTCGGGTAATTAAATACATTGCTGATCATTGCTTTGTTGATCACCTCAAATGAAATGCGATAATCCAGATCGCCTGCATTATTGCCTGTCACATCTTCGCCATGTATTTTCAAAATATAAATGCCATCGGCCTCCAATACCGGTTGCAATTCCACCTTTGCACTATTGTTTTCGGCAAGATCGGAACTGTCGGCAGGATAAAATCTGGTAATGATATCATCATACGGGAAACTGTGTTCACTGCCGTCGGGATATTCAATTACGATATCAATTAAACTCGTGTCATTTAATGCCAGGAAAGTATTTTCATCTTTTAAGTTGATGAGAATAGTTGGTTTACTGCTCACAATATCGCCGTCAAGAATATGAATGCCATCGAACGTTACATCCAGCAATGGATCTCTGGTATCTGCAGCATTGAAAAATGGCAGGTAAGCAATATTATTAAAATGGTATTGCTCCGGTTGATCATTTTTAGGATTCACCTCAACAATGAGCGTATTATTTCCTGTAGGAAAATCAGATGAAGAAAATCCTAAGGTGGCGATCATGGTTTCGTCTGTCAACAAACTATCTTGTCGCTCATACGGCACCGGATGCAACACATTTGCTACATCTCGCACCTTAACGGAAATGAGCAGACTGTCCATATCATAATCACTAACGTTGGTCACTGCCATACTGAGGTGCACATCAGGGCCTTGTTGCAGACTATCGCCATCATAACTAAAGGCTATGTTTGGATTCAGCGCAGCCTCAGGAACGGGATCATATATCACTCTCCATCTGTCGAGTTGAACAGGTGTACGCAGTGAATCATCTGAGGCGGTAAGTTGCAATTTAAGGTAAGGATAGGTGTGCGCATCTATAAATGTCAAAGACGTATCGCCACTTTGCAATCCGTCTGCAAGAACAGTCATTGCACCTAATGTATCGATACCCAAAATAGATAACATTGATGTATCACTTTGAGGGTCATCGTATGATGAAAGCCACCATTGTGCTTTATCCCATGATGCAGCCGGACCGATCAATGGAGTGACGATGTCACCGGTATTCCATGCACCTTCAATCACAAATGTGGCTTCTATTTTATGACCTTCGGGATCTCCGATCAATTCAAATTTTGAAGCAGGATTTCCCTTCTGTGCATAAAAAATATAAGATCTGTCATAATCAAAAACAGCAAGCGAATTAATATCCACCGCTCCGTAAGCAACAAACGCATCGAACAAACTATGTCCATAAATCAAAGTGTCATCCAACCATGAATTGAACTCGGCATAATTATTTGAATAGCAGATAAAATAACTACTGTCAGGGACTGTATTCATCATGAATTGATATAAGAATTCTCTTCGTTCGGGGGTATTAGTATTAAATTGAATTACGCGTTCATAAGGATCGGCACTGCAATAAATATCGCCATAAGGACCGGTATTACTTGTTCCGACTTCGGAAGTAGTCCAGGGCTGACCGGAATTTGCATCCGCAACCACCACCACAAACCCGGCGCTGGCGCATGAACTTACAGCAAATAATTCTCCATCCTGATAACAAGTTACCTCCGTCCAATTTGTAGTTGGATAAATACCTGTTGATACTTCGTATGTTACAACATCAGGAACAAATTCAAAGTTGCGAGACGGTTGCAATTGAATATTGGTGTAATCATCTTCCAGGAATTGATGATAGTGTGATTGATTCCATCCTGTAATATCACCTATTCGGAATTCGAATGAACTGGAGCGCCACAATGGCTCAGAACCATCGGAGGTATCCGGGGTGATGCGCCAGTAATAAACGGTGCTGTCTAACCACATCATAGGGGGGTCATTCCAATATACTACCCCACCCGATTCGAGTGCGGTTGTTGATTGATGCAATGGTGAATTAAATAACATGGTTGTGTCCGCTTCAATAAGATACAATTTCTCCTCAGCGAACACATAGGAAGTCGATGCCGCAAAATACTCGGGCACATGATTCATGATACTAAATTCCACAGGATAAATTGGAATAGCATCATCAGATATAATTGTCACCGAAGTGCCCAGTACATTATTTAATTCGTCAATTTCCGGAATTTCATTCAGCTTATCGACATGTATATTAAAATTATTTATACCCACACCATCAGGTCCGCCGGTGGCAAAGGGAATATGCAAAGTATCCTGGTAATATGTTGATGGGAATCGCTCAAAAAATGTTTGCTCACTACCATCAGGTAAGGTGCGTTTTACTTCAACAAAATAGGAAGAGTCGATAGCCATCCCAAGGTTGCTCACAATAAGTTCGAGATAGAAAGTATCAATACCCGGAGTGATAATATCGGGCTGGAAGCTTACTAATGGTGCTTCAATATCATAATCAGGCTGCGGATGCGTATTTAAACGCAATGACGGATCTCCCTGAAGGGTGGTATGTTCTAAGGTGAGTTGCTGGTAAATGTTTCCTGTAGGCCATAATGTATCCGTAGTCCTCATCAAAACATCTCCCAAAGGCAAGTCATAGGCATAGTTTGAAAACTCCTGGTAAAACATATTTGCATAGGTATTCAAACTACTTGCCAGCGAAAAATTAGAAGCGGCGATAAATGCAACGGCACCTTTCTCTTCTGCGAAAATATATCGTTCACCAAGTGTCAGGCTCTCACCATGAATTGCTGCTGTATTACAGCCATTTCCATATACACAAAAATACTTCCCTGCATTATTCAGATCTTCAGGTTCACCAATATTAAAATCGAAACTTCCGGTTGAGGAATGTCCGAAAAATGTTGCCAATGAAATTCCGGCATTGATCAACGAATCAATATATTCACTTTCGCTGTAGAAAATAGGATCGGTACTTAGCTTGTTGAACTGACGCACATTTCCGCCAAATAAAGTGTCTTCAATATAATAGGAATACTGATTCAAATAATTATTAAACAAGGCTTGCTCATACTCATTCAAACCGCCGGCGAAGTGCAACACATTTTTCATCCACAGTTTATTGGCAACCGTTTGCGTATTGTCGTGTTGCGCTTCTTCAAATGCTATTACCTTATCAAGATAAATACGCACTTCATCTGCAGTTTTTGCGGCTATCCTTCCAATAGGTATTGTTTGAACAACTGAGCCAGGCCTGGCAGCAAGTAGCGCATCAGCTCCCGGGTGACCGAAAGTAGGAACTAAATCTTCATAAAACTCCGGAGTACCGTTAGAGCGCGTTACATCATAAGAAAACGATTTGCCGATGAGAAATACATATTTTGGTTTGTCTGTATAATGATCTACAGCATAAAGGATGTAATTGCGAATAGCCAAGGGATGTTTTCTGATGCCATAGCTGAATTCATCATACAACATATCAATATTGGCAATGCGCGCATCATAACTTCCACCGTCAATTGAATTTCTGTAATCGCGGTAAGCTGCGACATAATTTGTTCCGGTGCCGTCATCGAAAAGGGAAGGGTGACTAATAATTAAAAAATCTCCCTGATTGGCGACATCACCATAATTGATGAAAGTAACAGGTGATAATGTGGTAATAGATTTAATATCGCTTGGATCCTGACTGGTAACATATAATTTATGGAGCGATGCGGGGTAAGGGATATGAAATTTTGTAATATCTGCTTCAGTAATACCAATCATTCTGCGCTTCTCGGCCAGGTCATAAAGCAAAACAGGTGTTCCTTTTTCATCCATATCATTAAACTCAAGATATGTAGTAGGTCCGGGAATTGCAGGGAGGTCCACTCTAAAACGCGAAGCATTGTCAAAATCAAAAATTCTCGGATAATTGATATCAATAAAGGAATATCGTTGATAATCTGTAGTAGTAGGTCCGCTTACAAATGTCACTGTATTGGCATCGGTGATAGTGGGCATTAAAAATGTTTTGCGGACAACACCATAATTACTGAAAGTGGTATCCAGCATGGTAGATGCATTGATCTTAATAACCACATGGTGCTCAGCTTCATTAGAACCGATAGCAATGGTGCTGAGTGTTGGTGCAAATCCATCGACACCAGCATATCTGTTTGGCGTATTGACAGTAACGTTGTAGGTAGATAAATTATACTTTGGTGAAGTAAATCCTTCACCATTCATATATTTAGAGCTGTAAACATTTTGATATGAAGGTCCTGCATTAAAATTTGCAGACCCGTATCCACTTCCGAAAACAATTCTGGAATGCGCCGAAAAATACGGTGCCGGCGATGGCGCTCCTGCAAGATCATTGATAGCCGGTGCCATTCGGTTATTGTCAAACAGGTCGTTCCATGTCAGGAAATAACAAGCTGTATCACTGATAATACTTTCAAATGTTTGCAACTGAAATTGTGCCGAATCAAATAATCCGGTATCAAATGTTCCGTCATTGCGCTTGCCAAGAAATTCAATAAAGTCGGCCGGATCAAATGAACCATCAGCTTCACCTGCAATAAAAATATATTGCTCCTCGCCCTGATTAAACAATTGAAAATGCCTGGGATCAATATCGGAAAGCGAAACACCAATTCCTGCTAACGAAGTGTTCAGTGTATTATAGTCGATGCGATAAATACCATCGGCGGCTACATAGCATTTGAGATACTGCTGATCATAAGCTATCCATTCATTGCCATAAGTTTGTGCTTTGGCCTGAATGAAAAAGAATATGGTAGTTAGCGTTAGTAAATATCTCCTCATGCAGGTTGCAGGTTACATGAAAAAATTATTTGGCAGACTTAATATTTTTATTGATATCCAGTCTAAGGCTGAACACATGACTATATAACACCTCTGCTTGTTTGCCTATATTCGAATAGGCATAATCAATCTTCATCGGACCGATGATAATGCCTAATCCCATATTCGGCTGAAGAGTCCATGCCTCTTCAGTTAAATCATCCGGAATATAGCGTTGCACATTGCCAATTCCAGCGCGCAAATAAATAAAATCCTGATAATCTGCTTCAACGCCCAGATGTGGATCAACACTTATCGGATTTGCGCTTAACAAAACATTTCTTCTGCCATCTGTTGTAATATCGGCATCAAGTTCTGTGCGCAGACCAAATTTTGTGCCGAGTGAAAAATCATATGCTGCACCCAAAATCATTTTCGGCGTTGTAATCTCCAACGAATTTGTAGGAATGGAATTTCCGGTTGCTGTAAGCACCTCTTTTTCTTCTTCCGTAAATGAAAACGACCAGGCATTAAATGTTGATGTGATATCACGCAATTGCACGCCGAATTTCCATTTTTTATAATCCATTTGTGCACCGGCATCAAAGCCGAAACCCCAGGCGGTAGCAAATTCTCCTGCCTGGCGATGCACCACTTTTGCAGATCCGCCGATGCGCAGATTTTGCCATTTCAGTTTGGTGGCATAGGTGCCGAGGAAAGCATAATCAGCAACAGAAAAGGCAGTGATATTATCATAGTTAATACTACCATCGGGTTCTACAAGATACAGGGTATTAGGGATGTCATCCACACCAAAGCGAATTAGTGAAAATCCGATGGCCGCCTGTTTTTCTCGCAGTGGAATAGCTACAGAACCATAATCGTATTTTGCAATACCGGCGAAATATTCGGCATGCATGGCACCTAATTGAATATCAGGTTCAACAAGCATAAGACCTGCCGGATTCCAGTACGCTGAGGTAACATCATTGACACCGGCAACCACACTATTGCTCATACCCAATGCCTGAGCAGACACACCAATGGATAAAAATTCATTGCTGTATTTCGGCGCCGTTGTTTGTGTGTGTGCTGCCGACACGATGCCAATACTGAGCAGCAAAAGGAAGGTACATCTCATGGTCAGGTCACGAATCCGTCCGAAATGTAGGGAATTTTTCGCCGAGGAACGCCTTTTCAATGTCATAAATTGCTGTTGTAAGGTTTTGTTTGTCGGAGGCTGAAAGCAGGGGATTTCCAAGCCTTCTGTTGATACGTGCCAACAAGGCGTTTAAACGCTCGTCATTCAGGTAATCGTATAAGAAAGCAGCGCGGCGAAATTCGTTAAAATGAGCCCTCACCCCTACGGCATCTTTTTCCTGACCGTTATTGGACATTAATTCGGCAATGGCATGGTCATCAATCTCTTCCAACTTAGCATAAAATCCGGGTGTCAGATCCGGAAAACGGACCATCAGACTGCGGTCCAACAGTATCTCCAGCATCACGTGGGCAATGGCATATTTTCTGCGTGGAAAGCAGTCGAAAGGCTTTGAAAGCAAGTTATCCTCAATCCATCGCGTTTGTATGGTGAAGTAATCGCTATCGTGAAAGGCTGCATCAACTGCATAATGACGTTTGACTCCGGATGTGAGCGACTGCTGTATGGCTGTTTTGGGCTCGGTCAATCGCCATGGATGCAGTTTTACCACCCGTCCCGCCCGATAGCTGTAATTCGACAGGATATCTGGCAATATCAATCCTCCCACAAAATAGGCATCATTGCAGGGCAACTCATGGTAATAATGCGAAAGGAAGTTCATTTAGCAATTTAACGGAAAAACAGCCGGAAAGGTTTGCTCCTCGCGGTGGATATCAGCCTTTGGGTGCAAGTTTGATTCAAATATGACAAGTAAACAGTACAAGCGGCAAATGGGTCATTTTCAGTCAAATAACAAATCCCGCCTATCTTTGCTGCATGAAAAATTTTGTTGAAGAATTGCGCTGGCGTGGGATGCTATTCGATATGATGCCCGGAACTGAGGAGTTTTTAAATAAAGGAATGGCAACAGGGTATATTGGTTTTGACCCGACGGCTGATTCATTGGGCGTGGGCAATATGGTGCAGATCATGACATTGTTGCATTTTCAGGAATGTGGACATAAACCCATCGCACTTGTTGGTGGAGCTACCGGCATGGTTGGCGATCCGTCGGGAAAAAGTGCTGAACGCAACCTGCTGGACGAAGAAACGCTTCAAAAAAATATTGCTGCTCAAAAAAAGCAAATAGAAAAATTTCTCAAATTCGGCAATGAAGGCAATGCTGCGGAGATGGTGAATAATTACGATTGGATGAAAGATTTTTCATTCCTCGATTTTCTCCGTGAAGCAGGAAAATATATTACTGTTAGCTATATGATGGCAAAAGATTCTGTGCAAACACGTCTGGAACGCGGAATCTCATTTACGGAATTCAGTTATCAGTTGTTGCAGGGTTATGATTTTTATTACCTCTGGAAAAATCGCGGTGTAATGCTGCAAATGGGTGGCAGCGACCAGTGGGGAAATATAACAACAGGCAATGAAATGATTCGTCGAAAAGGTGGTGGTGAAGCATATGCTATTTGTACTCCACTGATCAAAAAAGCCGACGGCACCAAATTCGGAAAAACGGAAGGTGGCAATGTGTGGCTTGATGCAAAACGTACATCACCGTATAAATTTTATCAATTTTGGTTGAATGCCAGTGATACTGATGCGGAAACTTATATCAAGATATTTACTTTGCTTGATAAAACCACCATCGATAATCTGATAGAAGAACATCGCGCACAACCACATTTGCGTTTATTGCAAAAAACACTCGCAAAAGATATCACCATTCGCGTGCATAGTGAAGAGGATTATAATAATGCCCTTGCTGCTAGTGATATATTGTTTGGTAAGAGTACGAAGGCCGATTTCGAGCATCTTACGGAAGAATTATTGTTAGACGTTCTCGAAGGTGTTCCGCAATTCTCAATCGCCGCAAATGACTTGTCGGCGGGACTTACAGCCAATCAAATACTTACTGAAAAAACACAGGTAGTATCCTCGAAAGGTGAATTTAAACGCGCCTTGCAGGAAAATTCATTGAGTATCAACAAGGAAAAATTATCGGACGGTGAAATGATAATTACACAAGCTGATCTTATCAAAGGAAAATTCCTTTTAGTGCAACGCGGGAAGAAAAATTACTACCTCATTATTGCACAATAAAATCAGAAGCAAATTTTTGTCCATCGCGCGTGGTAACGATCAAATTGTAGATACCCGGACTCAAATCTGATGTAGGCAAAGTAACCAGATTTGACGGATAAGTAGACAGGCTGTAACGCTTTCCCGATATATCGAATACTTCAATTAAAAATGAAGGCTGCAAGCTATTGTCAATGGTAAGCTCCAGATGATCTTTCGTTGGATTCGGATATACAAATAATGTGCGATCACCGGCATCAATATAGGTGATCAAAACACTATCACTGATAAATGCATCATTGGAAGCAGTCAGTCGATATTGATAGGTAATGCCCGATTTCAAATCTTCGTAATCCACAAAGCTATAATATTGATCTTGGGTGCCCCCGCAAATTCCGGGAACAGAAAATACCGTTGTAAATGGCGTTGTGCCGTCAGACCGTTGCAGATGCATATCGAAGCAAGTATTTCCTGCGGTAAGCGTCCAATTCAATAAAATACTATCACCGAATTGAGCGGCGGTGACATCGCGGAAAGGGCTTTGAGCCTTTGCCTGTTGCCATGTGAAAAACGATAATAGCAGTATAAGATTGCGCATCGAAGGGTATAAAACGTCTATAGCCTGATTTTAGTATGTTAAGGCAAATCTGACAACACACGCCGGATGGCTGAAAGTTTCAACAAACACTCTTCCAGTTCTTTTTCTGCCACTGAATCATACACGATGGCACCACCGGCGAAGGCCGCTAAGATTTGTTGCTCGCTGTTATAAAGCATGCTCCTGATCACAACATTAAAATCGCAATGACCATCGGGAGTAAAATATCCGAAAGTACCTGAATACATCCCCCGCTGAAAAGGTTCATATTGCGCCGCCAGCTGCATGGCCCTGATTTTCGGAGCCCCTGTCATGCTACCCATAGGAAATGCTTGCAATAAGGCATCCACCGCATGCGCATCAGGTCGCAAACGCGCAACAATCGTGCTCACCATCTGCCAAACCTGCTCAAAACCATAGATGCCGAACAAATTGTCTACCGTTATACTTCCCGGTATGGCATATGGCGTAAGGTCGTTTCGCACCAGATCAACAATCATAACATGCTCTGCCCTATCCTTCTCACTAGTTATCAATTCATCTCGTAACCGCTTATCACTCACTGCATCTCCACCCCTTCTTCGCGTGCCTTTGATGGGCATACTGCACATGGTTTCACCATTATAACTGAAAAATCTTTCGGGACTTCCACAAATTAAATATTGCTCACCAAATCGATATAAAACAGAGAATGGAGCTTTGGCGATTGAACATAAGCGGTTGAATAAATTGGTTGGATTAATATTTACATCGTTTGCAACAAATGGCTGACAATAATTCATTTCATAAATATCGCCGTCGATGATATGTTGTCTGATTTTATCGACCGTTGACAAGTAATCAGATGCGCTTACAAGCGGCTTTAATGTTATTGGAGAAGGATTGTGTAAAAAATTGCCTAAGTTTTCTTCTGAAATTTCGGAGATGGTTCGAAATACATTTTCAGCAGTATCACAGGTGCTTTCATGGATAGAAATAGTTGCAGTACCATCTTTCACCATGACCAAAATACCGGGCACAAAAAAGCGCATGGCCGGCAGTTGAAATAATTGTTGGGGGGAGGAAAAAACAGGCTCTTGCAGGGCATTTAACTCGTAACCCAGGTAGCCGAAAAGATAGTCGCCATGTTCATGTATAGCAGCCTTCAGTTCCGCCGAAACGCTTTCGCCTTCGGTATGTACAATCACTGCAACCGCAGCACAAGCCAGAAGATAGTCGAAGGTATTAGCACCGTACTCCGTATTTCCGCAGCTATCGAGCAGGGCATATTCTTCATATCTCCCGGCGAACTCCGAAAGTCGGGATCTGAAATCTTCCCCAACCTGAAATTGTGCACTCGTACGCAATGCCGTTTTGAAAAGTAAGATGCCGATCGCTCAGCAAAAAATAATTACTGCTTATAACAGAATGAGCTTATCGCGTTCCGGACCAGCAGATAGCATGGTGATACGTGTTTTCAGATGCCATTCCAAAAACTGCAAATAATTCTGCAACGCCTCAGGTAAATCTGCTTTTGATTTACAGCCGTCAAGCGAACAATTCCAACCTGGGAATTCTTCATAAACGGGCTCAATCACCGCATCAACAATGTCGTAAGGCACACGATCCGTGATCACGCCGTTGATCTTGTATGCTACACATGCTTTGATCTTGGTGAAGGTATTCAGCACATCCACTTTTGTGATAGCAAGCTGCGTTACACCATTGAGCATGATGGTATATTTCAGCGCCGGAATATCAATCCATCCACAGCGACGCGGGCGACCGGTAGTAGCGCCGAATTCATTCCCTATTTTCCTTAATTCTTCTCCGTCGGCATCAAATAATTCCGTTGGAAAAGGCCCTCCGCCTACGCGTGTGCAATAAGCTTTAGAGATACCTATCACCTCTTTTACGCGCTGAGGGGCAACACCTAAGCCGGTGCAAACGCCCGCCGTTATGGTATTGCTGGATGTAACAAATGGGTAAGTGCCGTGGTCTACATCAAGCATAGAACCTTGTGCACCTTCGGCAAGTATGGTCTTTCCCTGATGCATAGCCTCATCCACCAAATACTCGGCATCAACAAACGGCAACTGCTTCAAAAAAGCTATTGCATCCATCCATTCCTGCTCATTTGGCACCTCATTATGATGTTCACCATAAATACGTAACAGCTGGAAGTGCTTGTCTCTCAGGGTATTATATTTCTTCAAGAAATCAGGCGATTCGATATCACCCACCCTCAAGCCGTTTCTACCGGTTTTGTCCATGTAAGCCGGACCGATACCCTTGAGCGTTGATCCAATCTTATCCTGCCCTTTGCTAGCCTCGCTAGCGGCATCAAGCATCTTATGCGTAGGTAGTATCAAATGGGCCTTGCGTGCAATTACGAGCCTGTGAGTGACATCTACGCCCGCTTTTTCCAGTTTTTGTACCTCCATACGGAAGGTAATAGGGTCAATTACCACTCCATTTCCCACTACATTCAGACAATTATTCAAAAATATCCCTGACGGAATGGTATGGAGCACGAACTTCTCGCCATTGTTAAGGATCAGTGTATGTCCTGCATTCGGACCGCCCTGGAAACGGGCTACCACATTGTATTGCTCTGCCAGATAGTCGACAACTTTTCCCTTTCCTTCATCGCCCCACTGCAGGCCTAGTAAAACATCTACGTGCATATCGCGTATTAAAGTGCGAAGTTAGGGAAGCTTAGGGGCATTGACAAGTGGTGAGTGGTGAGTGGTGAGTGGTGAGTGGTGAGTGGTGAGTGGTGAGTGGTGAGTGGTGAGTGGTGAGTGGTCACTATGCAAATTCGCTCGCTTTGCGAGCGAATAATTGCATTAGTCTCAATACTCAATACCCACTACTCACTACCGAATCGTGAATCGTGACTCGTGACTCGTGACTCGTGAATTTTTACCTGATACTTGATACCTGATACTTGATACCTGATACCTGATACCTGATACCAGATTCCAAGTCTAGATACTAGATACTTGGCTCTAGATACTAGACACTAGATACCCGCCAGAGGCGAGTCAAGCATGGCTCCAGCAACTATTTACTCCCCGATATACTGCCCGAAAGTGAGCAAGTTATGATCCGGGTCGAGGAGGGAAAATTCTTTTTGCTTCCAGGGCTTGGCTTGCATTTGTCCAAATTTGGCAAACATCAGTGCCTGCTCTTTCGCCAGGTTGTGCCAGGAGTCGATATCATTGGTGCGAATGTATATCTGCCCGTAATTCTGCAAAGGATCAAGATCTCTGTATTCAAAAAAGTGGATTTCTACAT
>JAIBBA010000087.1 GCA_019694895.1 Chitinophagales bacterium | reverse complement strand
TTGAACCCGCACGGACATTACTGCCCACAGGATTTTAAGTCCTGCGTGTCTACCGATTCCACCACCCGGGCGCCTTAAAAAAGGTAAGCACGGCTGTTGCCGTGCTGTATGAGCGAGAGACGAGATTCGAACCCGCGACCCCAACCTTGGCAAGGTTGTGCTCTACCAGCTGAGCTACTCTCGCATTTCCCTTTAATCGGGAGTGCAAATATATAAGGATTCGGGGTATCCGCAAAAATGTAAGCGAAAAAAATCTGTAAGTCGCCGCCGGTCAAGGGTTTACGATAATTAATATCATCAATGCCTATGGCGCTTATGCCCTATATTTGAGCAAAATTGTACCATGCGCCAGATCATAGAATGTGTGCCTAATTTTAGCGAAGGCAGAGATATGCAAATCATCCGTCAGATCACCGATGCGATTTCTTCTGTTGAGGGTGTTACCCTCCTGGATGTTGACCCGGGGAAAGCTACCAATAGAACTGTAGTGACCTTTGTTGGCGATGCCGATGCCGTTGTTGAAGCTGCATATCGAGGAATTGCCAAGGCTGCTGAGGTAATTGATATGCGCAAACACCATGGCGAGCATCCCCGCATGGGCGCCACGGATGTATGTCCTTTCGTGCCCGTTGCCAATGCCACAATGGAAGATTGTATAGCCTGCGCAAAAAAATTAGGTGAACGCGTAGGATCTACATTGAATATCCCTGTTTACTTGTATGAAAGTGCCGCAACCTCTCCTGAAAGAAAAAATCTGGCAACCATTCGCGCGGGTGAATATGAGGGTATTGAAAAGAAAATTCTAGATCCCATGTGGAAACCCGACTTCGGTCCGGCACAATTCAATCCCCAAACCGGAAATTGTATTATCGGCGCAAGAGATTTTCTTGTTGCCTTTAATGTAAACTTAAATACTACTTCTGTACGTCGCGCTAACTCCATTGCGTTCGATGTGCGTGAAAATGGCAGGGTAGATCCATCAGGTGCTAAAGATGCACAAGGTGAAGCACTGCGCATTCCCGGTGCATGCAAAAGTGTGAAGGCGATCGGTTGGTTTATTGAAGAGTATGGAATTGCACAGGTTTCAATGAACCTCACCAATATCCGCGATACGCCTGTTCACATAGCCTTCGATGCATGTGTGAACAGCGCAGCATCACGAGGAATGCGCGTAACAGGAAGTGAATTAGTAGGATTAATTCCTTTGCAATGTTTAATTGATGCGGGAAAATATTTCTTAGAAAAACAAGAACGCTCAATAGGTGTCAGCGAAGAAGAATTAATAAAAATCACAGTGAAAAGTATGGGTCTCGATGAGCTGGCTCCGTTTAATCCGGCAGATAAAATTATCGAATATAAACTCGGCTCTACTACCGGCAAACTGGTGTCGATGAACCTGCGTGCTTTTGCCAATGAAACGGCATCTGAAAGTCCGGCGCCCGGTGGTGGCTCTATCGCTGCATATTGTGGAGCATTGGGTATTTCACTGGCTACCATGGTTGCCAATTTATCGTCACACAAAAAAGGTTGGGATGCTCGTTGGAAAGAGTTTTCAGATGTTGCAGACAAAGGACAGCAACTGAAAGATCGCCTTTTATTTATGGTGGATGAAGATACCGCTGCCTTCAATAAAATCATGGATGCCTTCGGCTTGCCAAAAGCTACCCCGGATGAGAAATCGGCAAGGAAAAAAGCCATTCAGGATGCTACCGTTTATGCTATAGAAGTGCCATTTAAAGTAATGCAACTTAGTTTCGAAAGTATGGCATTGATAAAGGCGATGGCTGAAAATGGAAATCCGAATTCAGTGAGCGATGCCGGTGTTGGTGCATTGTGCGCAAGAACTGCTGTACTAGGTGCCTTCCTGAATGTAAAAATTAATGCATCAGGTCTCGATGATAAAGCACTTGCCGCAAATAAAATCGCCATGGCTCAGAAAATTGCAGACGACGCAATGGCAATGGAAAAAGAAATATTATCCATTGTTGACAGTAAAATAGGGTGATTAAATAATATGTTATTTTGTAAACCTTGCACCAAACAAGGTATCTCCTCCTTGTGATGAATATTGAAAATAGTGCATCTCTTGCAATGTCAATTGATGTTGCTGTTGAAGATAGGCAACTTGCTGTTCATTCTCATCGGTAAATACGGAGCAGGTAAGATATAAATAGGTGCCACCCGGCAATAATTTATTTACTGTTCGATCAAGAATCTTGTGTTGCAGCGCAACAAATTTCTCTAATTGTGTGCCATCAAAATGTGCCATCCGCTCGGGTGTGCGTGCCCAGGTTCCGGATCCGCTGCATGGCACATCAGCAATGATTCCCTGCATATCAGGAAGACCTTGCAAAGCTTTGTCGTCGGCAGTTTCCAAATCGATCAGCTTGGCTGCAAATTGACGAATACCGGCGCGTGAAAATCTGTCTTGAAGGTTATGTAAAATACTCTCCCTATTATCGCTCACGAATAACTGTAATTGTTTTTCTTTTTCAAGCAACAATAAACTCTTTCCTCCTGAACCGGCGCAGCAATCCCACCACGCAGCATTTTTTTCGGGATGCATGAGTGTTCCCGTTTGCTGCGAAGCGATGTCTTGTATTTCAAAATATCCTTTTTCAAAAGTTTCTAATTCCTGCAATGGAACGGGTTGATCAAAACGAATGCAGGTGTCATCGCGGTCAAATACAAATCCTTTTGCACTTAATTCATCGAGAATATCTGTAATATGTGCTTTTTTACATCGTATCCAGGTTGCAGGATTTGTATGTAGACTTTTTTCCAGTTCTTCAATATTTATTGAGTCGGAAATGTGATCGCTAAATGGAAAGTATTGATTCCACGCAATGCCGGCAACTTCAGGAACCTCTGCCGACCAATAAGCATAGAACGGATGAAATTGTTCCATATTGGCAACGGCATCTACAAGAAACCTATCGTTATGCGGCGCCATGCCTTTCTGTCGGTAATATCCGAAGGCAAGTTGCGTATAAAGCTTGCGATCTCTGCTGCCCATTTCCTTATGCAGGCGGAAATAATTTTTAAGGTGCAATTGCAAAGGTTGTTTTCCATCATAAGTAGAAATGATTTCCTTTGCTTTTTGCATTTGAACTATTTCGCGCATATTGAAACGATATTATTTGTTTGTATTCAAAATAAAAGTCAATGCACCTGAGGGACATTTCTTTACCTGCTCGATAATAGCTTCCGTGTCGGCGCCTTCTGCTTTTATCCAGGGACGTTCTCGATTGTTGAATACAGCAGGCAATCCTCTTACGCAATTGCCCGAATGGATGCAGAGTTTTGGTTGCCATACAATGGTCACTTCACCATTGGTATAAGTATGTTTTTCGATTGACATAGTACCTGATTATTAAGCAAGTATACATAAAACCCAATCAAATCGCCTGAGGATAATGCAAATTTGATTTATTTTGTATCACAAATGGACAAAATAACCGAGCAACCATCGCGATATCGGCATCTCGAAAAGATGTCAACCACGGAGCTATTGAGCAATATCAATACGGAAGATAAATCGGTTCCGCTTGCCATAGAGAAGGTGCTGCCTCAAATTGCTCAATTGGTTGATGTAGTAGCTGATAAAATGCTGGCCGGTGGAAGGTTATTTTACATCGGTGCAGGAACATCAGGCCGTCTTGGCATTGTTGATGCGAGTGAATGTCCGCCAACTTTCGGTGTTCCGCATGGATTGGTGATAGGATTAATTGCAGGAGGAGATGCCGCCATCAGAAAGGCTGTTGAACGGGCCGAGGACGATATGGAGCAGGGTTGGCTCGATTTAATGGCCTATCAAATCGGGCCAAATGATGTGGTTGTTGGCATTGCCGCCAGCGGAACAACACCATATGTGATCGGTGCATTAAAAACCTGTCGCGAAAAGGGAATTACAACGGCTTGTATTACGTGCAATACCGGTTCACCGGTTGCCATGCAATCAGACTTTCCCATCGAAATAGTTGTAGGTCCCGAGTTTGTTACCGGCTCTACACGCATGAAAAGCGGAACCGCTCAGAAACTCTGCCTCAATATGCTCTCTACGGCAGTCATGATACGTTTAGGCAGGGTAGAAGACAATAAAATGGTTAACATGCAATTAACCAACGACAAGCTGGTTGATCGCGGAACCAAAATGTTGGCAGAGTTATTGGATATTGAATATGAGGAGGCGAAAAAGCAATTGCTATTGCATGGAAGTGTTAAGAAAGCAGTACAGGCACATAGCAAATAAGTCGATTTTAACTTCCTTTTTTTAGTTGCATTAATTTTATTTTTTTGTTTTAGAAATACGGATTATTTTTCCGGCGTTATCAGGTATGCAGGAGATTGAACCATATTACAATTGGCGTGAATATTATGTGAGCGAAGAAGACGAGAATAGTCCTTTCTTTGGTAGGGAATATAGTGAGTTCGAATTTTCAAATACGATATATAATTTTTTCATCCACCCTCAATGGGATGAGTTTGGCTCTGCAACATTATATATGAAAATTATTTTCGCCGATTATGATTCAGGTGTAGCCATCATGGAATTTATCGGCGAATGGAATGATTGCCTGTACAATGATATCATGTTTTTAAAACGCGATGTAATTGATGAGCTAAAATATGCAGGCATCCATAAGTTCATTTTGATTGGTGAAAATGTTTTAAACTTTCATGGTGGCGATGAAGATTACTATGAAGAATGGTTCGATGAAATTGAAGATGGTTGGGTAGCTTGTTTGAATTTCCGAGAGCATGTTGAAGCAGAAATGATAAGTGCCCACATCGATCGTTATTTTTTGATAGGTGCTCCGTTTAACGACATCAACTGGCGTAAATACAAACCACAGGCATTAGCCTTTTTGGTAGAACAATACATGCAAAAGAAAATAGGTGCCTAATTTCAAAGAGCCCTTTCAGCGCCATTAAAATTATTATCAGATTCCTTAATCCGTGAGCGGAATACACTCAATTGCAGATTGTCGCTCATGGCGTGAATGCCGTTATAGATACAGATCAGGCTCACCAGCATAATTACATGGCTGATGTCTTTATAATTAAACCATTTAGATATTGAAAGTTGCATGCTGTGGATCACCACTGTTAAAATGGAAAGACCCATGCCTACAGCAACCCAGCCACTTCCGTGATGATTGCGCAACCAGGCAATGGTATGTGTGAGGAAAATTATTACCACACCAACGGCGGCATGAATTTTAAATATTTCGAAATTGTTGAAAGCGGCGGTATACAATAAAAAAACGATAAGCGCAATCACATTTATTGCCATAAATATTTTTCGCCACTGTCCTGAAGAACGCATAAATCTGATGGTGGCATGAACAGCATAAAACACGGCAGTGCTGCTGGCAAAGGTCATTGCCATCCACAAAATATTAAATAATTGTTGTGCACTAGATCCGTTTATGGCATGCGCTATTGTCCCAATGGAGGTAGAAATTCCCATACATAAAAAGAACATGCGCCAGGCATTATTGAAAAAGCTTTCATTTAAGCAGTTGCGTATTCTGGCAACTAAAACAAAACTCGTTACGGCTAATAAAATATCCGTCAGCGAGGTCATAGGTTCGCCAATAATTAAATTGCCTAGTTTAAGTGTTGCCAGTTCCAAAAGCTGCAATGTATTGTTTGGTCCCGGAAGAAATCAAAGCCTCATCCAGGCAACAAAGATACGAAATCGCAATGTGGCAGAGAAATAGTCCTATTTTAAAGTTAGGATCCATGTGGCAATAGCCTCCATAGCCTGCTCGTTAAAGGTTTCCTCTATATGGCTGTATTCAGAAGGAGAGCCTGTGGCAGATTGTTGGAACAGGTGGTTCAGCCCGTCGAACGCCATAGTGCTGTATTGCTTATTTTTTCCTTCTTTCAGCGCTGCTTCAATGGCGGAAAGATTCTCTTTATAGGGAACTTGAAGATCATGCGTGCCATTGACGGCAAGAACCGGAATTTTTAATTTGCGCAGGGTGGGCTGAGGGTCATAATTCAGAAAATAATGCATCCATGCATTGGCATAAAAATTTACTGCTGCCAGTGTATCTGTCTCCGTCATGGACAATAGATTCAGATATTCCGCTGAAGAATTTTTAATGAGGTTTTTATTATAGTCAATGATAGCTGATTTAATCATTGCAGGATCATCATTTGCTTTAGCAATGTTTATGATATCTCTTCTATATTTTTCAGTTGCCTGAAGCGCATCTTCCGGTGCACCCATTGCCCTTGCTATCAGATCTGCCTGGAGATTTAAAATGGAATCACCGGGTATACCTGTTCCTGCCAGCAACACTATGAAATCTATCTGTTTATTTTTCGATGCTGCCAAAGGTGCTATCACCCCACCTTCACTATGTCCGGCAATACCAATCTTGCCGATATTGAGATCTTTACGTGATAATAAATAATCAACCGCAGCATTGGCATCTGATGCAAAGTCTGCTGTTGTTGCTGTTTCGTGATCTCCGGTAGATTGTGCTACACCTCTATCGTCGTAACGCAATACAATAATGCCCTTGCGTGTGAAATAATCGCTTAATACGAGAAATGGTTTATGTCCCAGCAAGGCCTCATTTCTATCCTGCGGTCCTGAACCGGTAACCAGAATAACAGCAGTAAAAGGCCCCTTCCCTTCCGGTATTGTGAGTGTGCCGGCCAGTGTAACATCATTGGTTTGTTTGTTTTTGAATGTTACTTCTTCTTCTTTATAAGGGTATGGTTTAACAGGCTCCTGAGGGCGTACAATTCCTTTCACCTCTGTCACCTTAGTCAGCGTCATCGGCATTGGCGCACCTTGAATAAATACGCCGGAAATAGATTGTGTTGCAGCAGTATAAACACCTTTAAATTGTGCTTTGATCAATGGAATTTCAACCTGAATTTCATTTGATCCTGCTGTATAAGTTGTTGAGGATGTGGGGATGTCGTTTACTCCCTGATCAGGACTATCAAGCGTGGTGAAAAGACTGTCGTTATGAATGGTAAAATTCAATACCAGTCTCAGTTCTATTCCCGCATTAATTTTCCCTAACCATTTTCCTTCCAGATCGGCCGGAATTTGTTGTGAAAATGCAGTTGCCGATAATAACAGGCAAATGGAAAGGCATAAGGTACGCATGATGTAATATTTTGTACAAAAGTATCGGCAAAAGCCATCACGCCCCAACACTTTAGATGAAACCCATTAATTCTTCGACGGACGTAAGCCTGCTATCAGGCGTTTACTTCGGCATTTTGAATGATTGCGGTTCTGCCGGGGTAAACTTTTAACGCAGCATCCAAGCAATCCATTGCTTTATTTATATCCTGTTTATTCAACACATAAGCAATACGCACTTCATTTTTTCCCAATCCGGGAGTAGAATAAAATCCGGTTGCAGGTGCCAGCATCACTGTTTCATTATTGTGATTGAATGATTCCAGCAGCCACTGACAAAAAACATCAGCATCGTCGATAGGTAAACGTGCAATAGCATAAAATGCACCACCCGGAGTTGGGCACATTACGCCATCCATTGCATTTAATCGCGCAACACAGAGATCGCGGCGCTCTACATATTCTTTCCCCACTTCCTGAAAATATGTTTCCGGTACATCAAGGAATGCTTCAGCAAGAATTTGTTCCAATGTAGGAGGTGATAAACGCGCTTGTGCAAATTTCATGGCTGTTTCCATCACTTTGTTATTGCGTGATATTAACGCACCAATTCGCGCTCCGCAAGCACTGTATCGTTTAGAAATAGAATCCATCAGTACCACATGCTCATCCAGTCCGTCGAGATTCATCACCGAAAAATGTTCCTTTCCATCGTACACAAATTCGCGATAGACTTCATCGGCAAAAAGGAACAAATCATATTTTAAAATAAGATCGCGCAATTGCATTAATTCTTCCTTGCTATATAAATATCCTGTCGGATTATTCGGATTGCAAATAAGAATTGCCTTTGTTTTCGGCGTGATCAGTTTTTCAAATTCCGCAATCGGTGGCAGTGCGAAACCGTTTTCTATATGTGAGGTAATTGGTTTGATCACAATATTTCCTGCCGTGCTGAAACCATTGTAATTTGCATATAACGGTTCGGGAATAATCACTTCATCCCCGGCATCCAAACAACTCATCATACCGAATAAAATGGCTTCGCTGCCTCCGGTAGTGATCATGATCTGATGATGATTAATATGAATACCTCTGCTTTCGTAATAAGTCACCAATTTGCGACGATAAGATTCAAATCCTGCAGAGTGACTGTATTCAATCACTTTCAGGTCTGTGCGCTTAACGGCATCCAGCATTTGCGGAGGTGTAACGATATCCGGCTGACCGATATTCAGATGGTAGATTTTTACGCCTCTGAGTTTTGCTTTTTCTGCAAATGGAACCAGTTTGCGAATCGGTGAGGCAGGCATATCAGCCCCTCGTTGCGAAATATGTGGCATAAGGCAAAGGTAGGCGGTTTTTGGGAAATGAACGCCCTGTGATTCAAGGAGGGGCTTGTAAGTTCTTGCAGCTCAATCAACTGCAAAAAAAAGAGGCCGCCTTTTCAGACAGCCTCCTTTTCGCAGATAACGTTCAGGTAAATATCAATTATCGAAAATCGATTTTTGCTGAGGAACGCTGCCTGATTCATCTTTTACCACTGTGCCTTTGAAGGTAAGCTTCATGTTTGGCGTTTTGGTATTTGAGAAAACAGTGATGGCTTTAGTAAATGAGCCTTCATTTGCAGCATTATATTCGGCGATGATCCATCCTTTAGCACCCGGAGCGATAGGTTCTTTACTCCAATCGGTTTTGGTACATCCGCATGTTTTTTGAACATCGGTGATGATCAACGGTTCTTTACCTGTGTTTGTGAATTCGAAACGCGCTTCAGCAGGTACACCTTGTGGGATTTGACCGAAATCAAAAACCTCCGTTACAAACTGGAATTCAGCAGCGTTTTCGCTTACTGCAGCGGTAGTTCCTGTGCCTGTAGCTGTTTGTGCCGTCATTGCGCCGGTAACAGCTAAAAATGCAACAATCGATAATACTTTTTTCATGTTCTTTAATATTTAGGCTGTGGATGATCAGTTACCACCCTGGTTAAAAATATTGTTGTTTTCAGGAACGCTTCCGGCTTGTTCTGATTTTTGAACAGTGCCTTTGAAGTAGAGTTTCACTGATGGTGTTTTTGCATCTGACTGCACTGTGATGGCTTTTGTAAATGGACCTTCTTTTGCAGCATTGAATTCAGCAATTACCTGACCTTTTTGTCCGGGTAATACAGGTTCTTTTGTCCAGTCAGTAACTGTACAACCACATGTTTTTACCACGTTACTTACAATAATAGGTTCTTTACCGGTATTGGTGAATTCGAATTTATGTTTCACCGGAACGCCTTGAGCGATAGTGCCGAAGTCGTAAGTTTCTTCAGACCATTGAAATTCGCCCGCATTAGGATTTACTACCGGAGTGGTAGCTTCTGATGATCCTGCAGGTGGTGTTGTTGAAGTTTGCGCAAATGAAGCTGTTGCGATCAGCATCGTCAAAGCGAGTGTGTAAGTAAATTTTTTCATATTCAAATTGGTTTTTATTACGGTTGGTCAATAGCTGCTTGCCGACCGGGAGGCCAAATCTAAGCAACTGCCGCAAATATTTGCAGCCTGAAAAAACATACAAGAATTATACCATCTTGCGTTTTTCGGGCAAAAATCGTTCAGAAATGGGGTGGGGAGGTCGAATTTCGTATTTTTGCGACCAAACGATTTTACACTTATGTCCGAATCATTGTCCACTACCCAGCTCACCTTTGAATCATTCAGGGCCAATGTCATCAACGACTTTGTAACTGCCTGTCTGAGCCGTGAGATAAGCCTTTTAGGTCGCAAGGAGGTGCTTACAGGTAAGGCCAAATTCGGCATATTCGGCGATGGTAAGGAAGTTGCTCAGGTGGCCATGGCAAGGGTTTTTAAGGAGGGCGACTGGCGTTCGGGTTATTACCGCGATCAGACTTTCATGTTTGCATCCGGAATGGCAACGCCTATGCAGTTTTTTGCCCAATTGTATGCCATTCCTGATATTTCCATGGACCCGTTTTCAGGCGGAAGGCAGATGAATGCACATTTTGCCACGCGTACGATCGATGCCAATGGCAACTGGAATGACCTCGTAAATGTAAAAAACAGTTCCTCCGACACCTCACCTACTGCAAGCCAGATGGCCAGAGCTGTTGGTCTCGGATTGGCATCTAAACTCTACCGCAGTAATCCGGGGGTGCATACACAAGGTTTTAGCAATAATGGCAACGAAGTAGTTTTCACCACTATCGGCGATGCGAGTACTTCAGAAGGCCTTTTCTGGGAGTCGATAAACGCTGCAGGTGTGCTTAAGATACCAATGGCGGTTTTTGTGTGGGATGATGGTTATGGTATCTCCGTGCCGCAAAAATACCAAACTACCAAGCAGAACATTTCTGAGATACTCTCAGGGTTTCAGCTCGACGAAGATGGCCATGGCGTGCGCATCTATGAGGTAAAAGGCTGGGACTACCCTTCGATGGTTCAGACCTTTGAGGAGGGTATTGACCTTTGCCGCAGAGAACATATTCCGGTATTATTTCATGTTACTGAAATCACCCAGCCACAAGGACATTCTACTTCAGGTTCACATGAGCGCTACAAAAGTAAGGAGCGCCTGGAATGGGAGGCCGAATGGGACTGTGTGCGTCAGATGCGTAAATGGATGATAGCCGCCAGTGTTGCAACAGAAGAAGAACTCAACGATATTGTTGCCAAAGCAAAAGACGAGGCCCGTCAGCATCAAAAAGCTGCATGGAATGCACATCTGATGTCTATAAAGACAGACATGGATGTAGTTTTTTCGCTACTGGAAAACCTCCGGAATTCAAGTAATGCCTCCGGACAAATAGCAGCAATCATTACTGAGTTGAAAGATACGATGGATGCTGTTCGTAAAGATATTATGCGTGCCGCTCGATTGGCATTGCATGCTACAGCCGGAGAACAGACCATTGAACGGGCAGCTTTACAAGCATGGGCTGAAGACTATGCGGCATTGAATGACCAACGCTATAATGGAAATCTCTTCAGCAATTCAGCACATGCCATTCAACATATTCCGGTGATTCCCGCACAATATCCGGAGGAGCCGACGATGGTAAATGGGTTTGAACTGTTGAATAAGTGCTTTGATATGCATTTCTCTACAAACCCCCGCATTTATGCCTTTGGTGAAGATGTGGGCAAGATTGGTGATGTGAATCAGGGTTTTGCAGGACTGCAGGAGAAACATGGAGAACACCGCATTTTTGATGTGGGTATTCGCGAGGCAACCATTATTGGGCAGGGAATAGGCATGGCATTGCGTGGCATGCGTCCCATCGCTGAGATACAATACCTCGATTATCTGATTTACGGCTTACAACCTATCAGCGACGACCTGGCGACTTTGCAGTATCGCACGGCGGGTGGGCAGAAGGCGCCTTTGATTATTCGCACACGCGGACATAGGCTTGAAGGCATTTGGCATACCGGTTCACCTATGGGAATGATTTTGAATACCTGCAAGGGCGTTCACCTTTGTGTTCCAAGAAATATGACACAGGCTGCGGGCATGTATAATACTTTGCTTCAAAGTGATGAGCCTGCTATCGTGGTGGAGTGCTTGAACGGCTATCGCCTGAAAGAGGCGCTGCCATTGAATATCAATACGTTCACTGTGCCGCTGGGTGTGCCTGAGATTCTAAGGAATGGAACAGATATCACTGTTGTCAGCTATGGTTCTACTCTTCGTGTGGTAGAAGAAGCCTGCGACAGACTGGCTGCGCTGGGTATGTCAATTGAACTCATAGATGCTCAAACACTGATGCCATTTGATGTTCAGGGCATTATTGCGGCATCTGTTCGTCGAACAAATAGGGTACTGTTTGTAGATGAAGACGTTCCGGGTGGAGCTTCGGCCTATATGATGCAGCAGGTATTTGCAGATGAAACCCTATTCCGCTCCCTTGATGCCTTCCCGAAATGTTTGAGCGCGAAAGCCAACAGGTCGGCTTATGCCAGCGATGGTGATTATTTCTGTAAGCCAAGCGAAGAGGATGTGTTCGAAGCTATCTATGCTATGGTCAGCGAAGTGGATCCGGGGCAGTATCCCGCAATTTCTTAAAGTTTATATATCTTTGAACGTTAACCAATTTTTTTACTACTAATTATTATTACAATGGAAACCGGCAAAATCAAATTTTTCAATGCCACTAAGGGTTATGGTTTCATCACTAAGGATGGTACCAACGAAGAAATTTTCGTTCACCAGACCGGTCTGGTTGACAAGGTTAAGCAAAACGATCTTGTTACTTTTGACATCATCGACGGTCGCAAAGGCAAAAACGCAGTTAACGTTAAACTTGCGCAATAATCTTATTGACTATTCAGTCGGGAAGCTCATTCGTAAGAATGGGCTTTTTTTTTGGTGAGTGGTGAGTGG
>JAIBBA010000086.1 GCA_019694895.1 Chitinophagales bacterium | reverse complement strand
CACATTCCCACCCGCCTGCGGCGAGGCTGGCATTCCCACATTCTCACATTCCCACCCGCCTGCGGCGAGGCTGGCATTCCCACATTCCCACATTTCTCCTCTCTCCTCTCTCCTCTTTCCTCTTTCCTTATTCCTGCTGAATTCCAATTACCGAATATTCCATTCTGTATGTTCCTTTTGGAAACCAATTTTCATAAACGTTAATCTTAATACTTGGAACCTGCTCAAGCATTTGAATGGATTGCTCGGTAGTTAACCCCTCCGGTAATGTAATGGCAGGATGATAGAGATAGCAAGTCAGTTTATCTACGCCAAATGAATTCGGTAGTGCAGACACATCATAGATTGGCGACATTTGTAATTGACCAACACAATTATCGTGAATCCAATTGCATAAAGTAGTAAAATACGGTTCAATTTCAACTTTATTTACTTCCCATGGTTGATCTAATACATTTGGATAAAGGGCTTTTCCTTCAACATTAAATTCCCATTTGGTATAATAATAATTTTGAAATATAGTAGAAGTTTGATGCGGTGTTTTGTAAATCATGCCTGTACCTAATTCAAGGTCTTGATAGGCTGTAAAAAGAATATCATCTAATTCGAACTCCGCTGCCGTATCGGGCATATCTTTTCTATATTCAGAAAATCCGGTAGCAGAATTGTTGTAAAGATCAACAAACAAATAGCATGAACTGATTTGACCATCGGTTTGTGCTATAACAGCTGATGTGCAAAATATAATTGCACTGATAAGCGAAAATAATTTCATGGAAATAATTTAATCTTGATATTCGTACAGAATAAATAATACAGATAATCCAAATCCCTTCAAAGTTCCCTCGATGTTTATGGGATCTAGTATATAAGTATAAGGATTGATATAAGCATTCAGATCATAGTAGTCGGTTTTCACCGGCGACCAGGCATAGTATGGTCTTATCAGGAGGCCGGCGGATTCACCGGTAATCGTAAATTGTACAAAAGGCGAAATGCCAAATTTGAATTGTTTATTGATTTGCGCAAAGTTGGCTGTGCCGATATTATCAGGCGTTTCTGCTCTGGTAAGATATTTCTCACTATTTAATCCGAAGTTCACACCGGCGGCTAGTGAGAAGTGATCGCTTGCTCCGGCGCTCACACCCAACCCGATGTCAATGGTATTCCATTTGTCCTTAACATCGCGTTGTTGTTCTATGCCCGACTGGTCGACACCACTTGCGCTAACCACGCAGCTTTGCTGGGTATAACCAAAGTCGAAGAGAAATGCTTTTTGGGCGCCGCCAAAGTGAATGGATATTCCATCAAAATACCGGGGATTCTCCATGGTTTCCGTGAGGTAAGCCCGTGTATCGTTGTATCTGCCAATCACAAAATCAAGTCCGTCGGATTGAAGAAATGACATGTTATAGCCGATTCCCCCATAGCCATAACTCTGAGATTTTGCAGGGGTAATGCCAAGAAATGTAATAATTGCAAGAAGTGTAATCGATCGCATAGCGTTGTTTCGGTTGTGTGTCAGCCCGAAAATTACGCAATTTTGAAATCGTCGGCAAAATGATATTTATCATGAAGACCGGTGTCGATTAATTTAGTCCGAGGTATTCCGAAAGTTTTTCTGTGCTGTTAAGCTGTTCAGTTACATTTTTCATAGTAAAGGTATGAGAGACATTGTTATTCAATTTTTGCTCTTTCATTTCTGATTCAGAAATCAAATACAACTTGTTTGATTTTGTGAAAAGGAGCAACACGTTTCTTCCGTTTGCATCGAGCGTGATGTAGGCATTAGGGTCAAAACTAAAAGCCCCATTGTAGTTAAGGTCGATCAATGATAGTATGTTTCCATCACTTATCTTCTGGCCATGCTCATCAACAAAAACAGGATTTATTGTTATACTTTTGCCAATTCGATATATCTGATCGCAATTGTAAACTCCGAAATCTCCAACACTTAAGCCACGCACTATATCAGGATATTGGTGACCGGCGTCAACGCCACGGATCATCTGAGAGCTTGTTTTGGGATCCCATAGTATGATATCTTCTTCCTCTATTTTCTCGCCATTAAACCTGCGTAACCTGAAACCGTAGTCACTATGCTTGCGTGTAGAATCCAATAATACCAATGAATCACCTTGTAATCCAAATACTAAGGTATCTACATTCATTTCGGCGATATTTTCGACCAACTCCCACGTATCATTATTCTGCAAGCCATAAAATGCAATATCATGCTGTTGTGTTGCAAGCGCATAGTCGACATTAATTTCTGTATTGTCGCGAATGGTAATATCTTTTCCATTCGATGTACCGTATAACGAAAACATACCCGCACTGTTGAAACGCATTTCTTCGCCGTCATTTTGGTAAGTCATGGATATTTCGGAGAAAGCCATATCGGCGGCATTTTTATATTCTGTAAAGGCGAGTTTAACATGATCTTTCACAACATTACCCTGAGCATCTACAAAAGCATTAGCAGGAATATGTAAAACAGTGCCCTTGTCGCCAATCGGAACATCATTTGCTTTGGTAGGGTCGATAGTTTTATAAATCGGTGAAGGCAATAGTGCTTGTGGAACTTGAATTGAGGTTTTATCGTCGATCAACATCGGTTTTATTAAATTTTTTTCAGGGTTTGCCACCCAATTCGCAACGACTTCCACGCGCCTGTTGGCCTCTTTGCCTTCCGCTGTTTGATTGTCGCCAAGTGGCTTTGATTCCCCGGAACTATATATTTCAATGTTGCGCGCATCTACACCCATGGAAATTAAATATGCTTTAACAGAGGTTGCTCTTTTTTCTCCTAAAGCAAGATTATAGCCGTCAGAGCCATCGGCATCTGTATGTCCGGTAATGGAAATATTAGGCGCTTGCTTGAAGGCTTCCAGGTCTTTATTCAGAGCTGATTGCATTTCCGGCGTTAATGCATATTCGTTGCTGCCGAAATGGAGGATTTGGGTTTGAGCATATCCGGATGCCATAAGGCAAAGCATGGCCGGGATCAAACAAATTGATCGTAACTGGGTAAGCATTATAATGTGTTTAGTGTTTTATAGATGCAGGTGCGGATGTTATTCCACAACCGATATTACATTTTTATCCGGTTTGCACAACATGAAAACTCGATAGGATAAGACTTTATGATAGCCACTATTTTGACATCTTATTACTTTGAATAAGAGCCGACAGCTGATCATTATTCGTATGGGTTTTGGTGATTTCTTTCATTTTAATATCATAGTTTCCCGACTTGCTGATTTTCATGGCCTTCATATCGGCATTACTCACATAGAAAATGCGATTGGCTTGATTTGAAACGAAAATCATATTATCAGATCGGCTGTCGAGCTGAATATTGGCGGGATTGTTATAATAAAACGCACCATTAAATTTCAGATCCACCACGGTGATATTGTTAATACGGAGGATTGGTTTTCCCTGATCATCGAGGAAATTACCGCCGATATTTACCCGCGCTACCATAGGCGCCAGGGCATCGCAATTATAATAACCGAACCCTGATAAAGTCAAAGATGCTTTTACGCTTGCTCGAGTTGTGGAGCCGGTAATACGTTCGGTTTTTACCGTGCTCAAATTATTGTTGAAGGCATTGGCAAATTGCATGGCAGTGGCTGAGTCTGCTTTTACTTGTTTTGTCTCCTGGGTTTTATTGCCTGTTTTGCTTGACGTATTAGAAGCAATAGGCTTGCCATCAACACCGATATTATTAATCAATTGCCATTCTCCTTTTTCATCCAGGGTATAAAATCCGACATCATTTTGATTGCCCACCATCGCATAATCCATTGTGACAGATGCATTGGGTGCCATTTCTATAGCCGCACCTGCTGCTGTTCCCTCAATTTTAAACATACCTGAACTTGAGAAACGTTGATTGTCTGTTCCTGTTTTGTAATGCATGGGAATGCCACTGAATACCATTTCTCCTGAAGTAGTATATTCGGAAAATGAAATGGTCACAGTGCTTGTAACATTTTTACCTGATGCATCTACAAACGAGTTAGCAGGTATATGCAAAATAGTTCCTCTGGTCCCGATGGGAATATCATTTGGTTTTGTTGGGTCGAAGGTGATGATGATCGGTGTTACTTTAAATCTATCCGGTGTTTTAAATGTGCTTAATTTTTTGGCGAGTGCCAATTCGGTTGTATTAAGTACTTCTATATCCACTCTTCGATCAAGTTGTTTGTCATATGCGCTGGCATTGTTTTGTTTTGCCATGGTTTCTCCATTGCCGAAAGCAACAATGACATCAGAAGAAATTCCCTTGGTAGTCAAATAATTCGTGATAGCTGCAGCGCGTGCATCTGATAATACATCATTGTCGTCATTAACACCATCGGCATCAGCATAACCAATCACACGCAAGCCGGGAGCTGCTTTTAGTTTAGACATTTGTTCATCAATGTTCTTAATCGATGCCGGTGTTAATGTTGCATCGTCGACACCGAAATAGAGTGAAATACTTTGTGCGTTGCAAACAGAAATGGCAATCAAAGAAATGCACAAGAACGATGTAATGCGTGAAGTAAACTGCATACAAAATGGTTTAGGAGTGAAAGAATGAAATAGAAGGATACTGAAATAGAATATGAAAATTCTTATTTCGTATGGGCGCTATTCATAGCAGCATAATATTTTTTGAAGTAGGCTTGCATGAGTGCAAGGTCTTCATATTCCGGCGGCATACCGCGATCTGTACCGTCGGCAGCATAATAAAACATTTCACCATATTTCAGGTAGAATGTTTTTTTGAACTGCCACACAAAGAAATCAGGACTGATAAATGTTTGCACGGTATAAAAATCAGATACGATCTGGTACAATGAGGTGTCGGAGAAATAATAACGTACTTCCCATTTATTACCGCTTGCATCAATACTTTTGGCAATACAAAGTTGAAGTTTGCCATTATACCAATAGCCTTTTAATGAAGTGGTTTGTGGTTGGATGTCTTTGATCAGCGGATCGCCTGCAGCAAGCACAACACTGTCTGTGGGCTTTGAGGCTTTGATCACTTCAACTTTCTTGTCGGCCTCTTTAGCCCGAATTTCCTGCGGAGTGGGTTGAGCAGAAAGATTCCGGCCGACAAGTGTAATGACGCAGAGAAGCATTAATCGTGTGTAGCATTGCTTCATATGGTCTATAACGAAAAACATCGATGTATTATGATAGGAGCTTCAAAAATAGGCACAAAAAAAACGCAACCCATGATAGGTTGCGTTTTTTTTGTGTGAAGTGTGCTTGCGCTTATTTCACAAATTTGTTGGTAACCATATTACCGTTAGATTTCATAACAGCAATGTAAACACCTGAAAGGGCGTCAGTACCATTTGCAAGTTTACCATCCCAGTTATTTACATAGAAACCATTGCTCATATGACCATTCACGATAGTAGCAATGTGCTGACCGGCATGGTTATAAATTTCGATAGCAACATCTGATTCAGTATCTACAGTATAACCGAAAGAGAAAGTGTTGTCGGCATTACGTGTAACGCTGAATTGAGCTTCTGTAAAAGCTGAGCTGAAAAGTTCACCGCCGGGGATAGAGCGAAGATCAGCAACAGGAGCATTAGCAATTGTAAGATCTGCAGCAGCAGCACCTACGATAGCTGTTTCATTACCAAGACGCATTGGGCAAGTACCTAATGACCAAGTAGTGCTACCTGAACCACTTCCGAGTGCACCGCCAAAGCAGTAGCTAGTCCAGTTGAAGTAAATAACGCCACCACCGTAAGCATAAGATGTATACGTGAAGTTGTCTACGTAGAAAGTACATCCATCAGGTGCAGGGTTAGCAAAATTCAATGTCCAAACATCAGACATTTTGTCGTAAGAACCGGTTACGATCCAATCAGATCCTGTGAGTACATCAGCAGTTCCTGAAAGATCCCAATGTCCCGGGCCGGTTTTAGTTGCTGTTACGCTTGTAGTGTATCCAAAAGCGTCAGTAAAACAAAAACCGGTGATTTGTGCTGTCAGGGATTGTACACTGAACAAGCCGGCCACAAGGGCAAGGAGTAAGACGTGTTTTTTCATGATAACATGTTTTTGGTGATTAAATTGATTTCATAAAGCTAGAAAATGCATGTCACAAATTCAAATTAGTCGACATTAATTTTTGTATGATTTGTAATATCAGAAACACTAAATTTATCAATTGTCATATCTGCAAATAATTAAATTGAGTAGTTCTATAGCATAACTTGCCATGTAAATTCACTTCAGGCCAAATGTTAAATTATTGAAAATCGCAAATGCAAAAAAAAGTGAATTATTTTAAAATTCACGGTTTTCCGTGCCTTAATTAATCACTTTTCTTGTTCCTTATAAAGCAAATCGGCAAAGCAAGTAGCCTGATCGAGTAATTCTGCGGATGTAAAAGATACTTGGTAAGGTGAATCAGGTGGAATTAATGTAATATCGGATGAAATGAATGCATCATGATCGAACCAATAACGGTACTTACCCGCAAGTTCATACCATGTAGGTCCGGAAAATCCTGCTATTCTGAAGCAAGTAATTTCAACATGAATAAGTTTGTTGTCTTTGAAATAGTATGTAGTTGTCCATTGAGTACCGGATTCTTCTTCAATTTTAATCATCGCTTTTTCAAGAACATTAAAATGAAAATGTCCAAAAATATTTGGCCCGTTAAAATCATAGAAATTTTGAATAGAATCCCAAGGTGCAATGCGGATGCCATTGTTCCCTTTGCGATCATTAATTTTTTCAACTTGTTTATCTATATCTGCTATTACGTTTGTATAGAAAAATACCTGACCGTTGAGCCGGGGCGTCATCAACAATAGCAAGGTAATAAAAATACCATGCAGAAGATATTTAAATTGATTTGCCGGCATTTGTCGATCGGTGTGTGAAAATATATAAGGTAAGGTTATATAGAAAAAGATAAATCGGAAACCAGGCATATAGCCATGCGTGTCCGAAGCAAACACTGATAGTAAACGCCCAGGAAACGGCACCTAGTGTCCACGCAATGGTTTTTTGTGATTTCGGATTGCGGTATCCTGCAATAAGTGTTGGAATCCCCGCAATAAAATCGGCAAGTATGGCAAACAGTGTAGTGATGATTGCGTTATGTGAGCTGATGTAAATAATCAAACATAAAAGCCCGAGCACCAGATATTTAATATCGCTGCGCTGATATAAAAACGTATTGCGCAAAAGAGCAATGGTAAATATGCATAAACAACCTGCGGTAGATAATGCCAAGCCCGTAAGGCTCGATTGCCAGCCATCCTCGAGAATTTGTGCCAGCAACCCTGTTCCCATGATTAAACCCCATCCCAGCCAGGTGAGCAGTGAGGGATTAATCTTCTTTCGCCATACATCGCGAATCAGAATAAGCTGTGCCGATGTGATGAGCAATCCTGCAACAGTTGCAATGATGGTTTCTATTGATTTGGGAAAGAGTGGTTGCATCTTAAGATGCCAAGTTCGGTAAATAATCTTATTCAGAAGTAGAATATAACATATTCAATATGCGAAACATGCTTATTTAGGTAAATATTCCTTCAGCACCTTTTGCAAAAGGATATCACCATTTTCTGGATTCCAATCATCTGCAATAGCGATGTCAGGAATCACTCCCTTTCCGCTATAGGGCACATCTTTATTTACCACAATCCGATAATTGATATGTGATAATTCAATTTTTGTATTTGGCATTATCAGCGGTCGGTGTACGCCAAAACTGCCTGTTAATTGCGATGAACTGCCTCCTGTTTCCTCGCCCATCACAACGGCGCGACCATAACGTTGCATTTGTGTGGTGAAAATACTGCTGTTGGAAAAAGTGCCGCCATTGGTAAGTATGATTACATTTCCGCCGTAATTGTGCTTATAGGGCTTGACTGATTTGAATCGACCGGTAGTTACAGATTTGTATTTCCGTTCGTTGGAAGAAGTTTTATGAACCCGTTCAATTTTATCAATGTAATTAAAGGTGCTATCCATCAACCAGCGCATTACATAAACACCATACATCATGAATCCACCTTGATTATTGCGCAAATCGATGATTAAAGTTCCAATGGAATCGTCGATTGCTGTTTGCATATATGTGTTAATGCTATCTTTAAAATGAATACCATATACTTTTCGCAGAATTGTTTTATCCCATGTAAACAATGAAAGCACTGCTGCATCCAAAGAATCGTATCGCGTAAACGACAAACCCTTGTCACGCGCCAGTGTCATCGGATAGTCGGGGTATCGTTTTTTTCTTCGCTCTACTAATGTGTCTTTTGTGACAGCGGGTATTTCTACAAGCACGCAATCTTCAAACAATTTATCATCTATTCTACATGTAGTGCTTAACTGAAACGTTTCGGGATGACCGTAGATATAACTATAATATTCGTAAAAATATTTTTCGAGGATCCAATTTGGATATTGTAAATTATTTCCTTCCCGCGGCAGCGAGCGCAGTGCAGCATGATAGATGGAATCTGCAGGTATACCATTAATGGCCTCAATAGGTAACTTGCCGTTTGAAAATGCATTTTCGCTGTCTGAAAGGTCCATAGTAACATAAAATGCACCGTCATCATAATGTATGCGAAATGGAAAGAACCCTTTCACAGTATCTGCTGTTGTTCTGAATTCCTCGGATGGAAATAATAAGCAGTGACCATCTGAAATGGAAGATGTAACAATGGACATATACTTGAAAAAAGTTATGGCATCCATTGGCACAACTTTATCCTCGAGATCATCGAACATGCTGTCGATATATGCCTTTGAACGATAGGCATATAAATTGGTATTGTGTTTTTCGTGAAAATCGCGACAATAGCGAATATCCTCAATTAATTGCTCTCGCGAATAAATGGTCGTGTCTATAACGGTTTGTCCACGCAATTGCAGGCTAAACAAGGTTGAGAGGAGTAAAATGTATTTCATGGACATGTAGTGATCAAAGATATTAAATCATTTGACCAATGGAATGTGCACGCCTGCAGTAAGTGAAATGCTACCTGGATATAGATCTCCGGCTGCTGAGTTGCCGGAAAGGTCGGTTGCTTCCATATGCATCTTGCCAAGCGGTGTGACCTGATAATTTGCCAGTAGACACCAGCCGAAGAAAGTATTATTTCCGATATGATTTCCCTCAATTCCTAAGCGGGCTGTTGCCATCAATTGTATGTGATCGCTTTCCGAAACTTCGAATATCGTTTCTTCCCATTCCGATGTTGCCGTGAATCCCTGACTAAAAATATTCACTGCATGTAATTCGGCACCGGCTGTCATGGCATAATTGCTGTTATGCTTTCCTTTAGCGATGGTGAACTTAGTATACAATGGCAATTGTGCATCAAGACACGCCACTGATCCTTTAAAGGATCTATTGCTGTTACCGGTAGATGGCATTGTTAGCTTGAAACTATAATGTGACACCCCGAGCCCCATTCCGGTATGTAACGAAGATTCCAGCCCCAGCTGGTGGGCATAAATAACTTGTCCGCGATAGTTGATCGCAGGAATGAAAGTGGTAAATAATGACTTGTCGTAATCAGATGCGCCCAAGGGCATTGTAAAGCTCGTTACTACTCCGACGTGCAATTCCAACTTGTTGTGTCCGGAATCTTTTTGGGCCATTAAGGGGCTTGCGCTGAATGCAGCCATCAGAATAATTGCAATTGATCTCATGGGGTAGATGTTGTTGACAGATAGGTAACGCTTAATTCAAAATTTGCGTATGGCAAGCTTCTGAAAAGTATTGATGCTTTTGTAACAAAAGTAACTGTGTAACAAAAGTAACGATATGGCAATGCTTGGTGCGACATCTTTGCATCCTATCAGGAGAGAGCCGACAACTGCATCGACCTTGTATATCTATTAACATGATAAAATACAAACTATGATACTGGAACAGATCTACACAGGATGCCTGGCACAAGGCGCATATTATCTGGAGAGCAATGGTGAAGCTGCAATTTTCGATCCGCTGAGGGAAGTGCAGCCATATATCGACATGGCTAACAAACGCAGTGCTACCATTAAATATGTTTTTGAAACACATTTTCATGCCGATTTCGTTTCGGGACATGCCGATCTGGCTAAAAAAACAGGTGCGACAATTGTTTATGGACCCACTAAAATGGAAACCGGGTTTACCGCACATATTGGCACAGATGGTGAAATATTTAAAATCGGAGATATCACTATCAAGTTGCTCCACACTCCCGGACACACCATGGAAAGCAGCTGCTTTTTAGTGCACGATGAACAAGGAAAACCCACAGCAATATTTACCGGCGACACCTTGTTTATTGGCGATGTAGGGCGTCCGGATCTCGCACAACATGTAATTGCAGATTTGACACAGGAGAACCTTGCCGCACATTTGTATGCTTCTCTACAAGAGAAGATATTACCACTTCCCGACGATCTAATTGTTTATCCGGCACATGGAGCGGGAAGTGCATGCGGAAAAAATCTCAGCAAGGAAACATCTGACACCTTGGGTAATCAGAAAAAATTCAATTATGCCTTGCGTCCCGGACTTACCAAAGAACAGTTTATCAGCGAATTGTTATCAGGTCTTACAACGCCTCCGTCTTATTTCCCCAAAAATGTATTAATGAATATTCAGGGATATGATACAATAGATACTGTATTGGAGCGTGGAAAAAAAGCACTCTCACCAGATGCATTTGAATTAATTGCTAATGAAACCGGTGCCCTGATTATTGATACAAGAAAAGCAGCGGATTTTGCAAGTGGATTTATTCCGAATTCTATCAATATTGGTCATAACGGCACATTCGCAGTATGGGTTGGGACATTGGTGCCGGATATAAAGCAAGAAATTTTGATCGTTGCTGAAAAGGGCAGAGAAGAGGAGGCTATTACCCGTCTGGCAAGAGTAGGTTATGATCACGCTATCGGATTTCTTGACGGCGGATTTGATGCATGGAAGAATGCCGGAAAGGAAATAGATACTATTAAAACAATTTCAGTCTCAGAATTTATCGAAGCAAAGAATGCAGATAATAAAATTGCCATTCTTGATGTCCGCAAAAAAAGTGAATTTGATAGCGAGCACATTGTTGAGGCGGAAAATATGCCGTTGGATTATATCAATGATTATTTCACAGCTATCGATAAACAAAAAACATATTACGTGCATTGTGCAGGTGGATATCGTTCAATGATTTTTGCCTCTATCTTGAGGGCAAGAGGCTACAATAATTTAATTGATGTTGATGGTGGATTTAATGCCATCAAAGCATCAGGTAAATTCAATATAACTGATTACGTTTGTCCGACAACTATGTTGTAATATGAAGAAGCTAAAACCATATCTATCTACTATTTTTGGCATCGCAGTTGGTATGCTTGCGGGGTATGTATGGTATGATTATAATGCTTGCAGCACAGGCACTTGCCCCATCACATCGCACCCTTTGAATGCAATAGTTTATGGCGGCGTTATGGGGGGATTATTTTTTTCATCATTCAAAAAGAAACAAAAATCAAATACGATAAAATGAGTAAACAGACAACAATTATCGATGTACGCACACCTGCAGAATTTATGGGTGGTCATGTGGCAGGGAGTATCAATATTCCATTAAATGAAATTCCTGCTAAAGTAGATGAGATAAAAGCAATGGAACAACCTATCATTCTCTGTTGCGCCAGTGGTAACAGAAGTGGTCAGGCGACAATGTATTTACAGCAATTTGGCATCGACTGCTCCAATGGCGGAAGCTGGTTGATGGTAAATGCGCTAGTTTAATTAATGACAATCTTATTGAAGTCCGGTGGCGCCGCTATCGGACTTTTTTATTTTCGTAAAGATCAGTTTTTCTGATGTTCATCGATCAAATCTGTAAACGGACGGGAAGCCTTTTCGTGACTTGATTTTTCGATGAATTTGCGGTTTGATTTGTTCAATCCTTTTTCAAACAACAACATTAAAGCGGGGAGCAATAATAAATTATTGAATAGCGCCACCAGCAGTGTGATAGAGGTTAACAGACCCATATTCACGGTGCCGCCGAATTTGCTGAAAACGAAAATAAAGAAACCGCAGAACAGAATCAACGAAGTGTATATCATACTCACCCCGGCTTCCTGCAAACTGCTCATTACGGTTTTCGGAATATTGAAACTGTTGCGGATAAGATCGTGCTTATATTTTGCAATAAAGTAGCAAGTGAAATCAACACACATGCCATAAGCTATGCTGAATACCAATACGGTACTAGGTTTTATAGCTATATGCATAAAACCCATGATGGCTCCCGTAATGAATAATGGAATTAAGTTCGGGAGGAATGAAATGGCTAGCATGCGCAAACTTCTGAACTGATAAAGCAGAATCAATGATATACCAATAAATGCAATCAACAAACTTTCGAACAAACTGTCGATTAAATATTGATATCCGCTTAATGCCACAACACTAGTTCCTGTGATGCGCACTTCATAATTTGTTTT
>JAIBBA010000215.1 GCA_019694895.1 Chitinophagales bacterium | reverse complement strand
CAAGTGCGATTACAACCTTCAGATATTTTCAGATAGGCATAATGTGCAGGTGTCGACAACATGCGTTCGCCCAGCAATTCGTGTTTATAATCGGCATTAAAGCGTTTGAGGATGGCAGGAAGTTCCATGGTACCAAACCATGCATCCACCTCAGGGATTTCTTGTTGAAGCTCATCTTTATATCGATGACTGAGACAACCGGTTACATACAATTTTTCAATTTCACCATTAGATTTTGCTTCGGCATAATTCAAGATGGTGTCGATAGATTCTTGTTTTGCTTTATCAATAAATCCGCAGGTATTCACGATGATGATATTACAATCATCTTTCTCACGTTCGTGAAATGCCTGCACGTCGTTGGCTTTCAGTTGCGACAACAGCACTTCACTATCAACGGTATTTTTACTACAACCGAGTGTAATGATATTGACCTTATCTTTTTTGAGTGTTCTTGCCTTCACCTTATAATCATTGTGCTATCATTCAAATAAGGCATCAACAAATGCTTTTTTATTGAACACCTGCAGTTGATGCATTTTTTCGCCAACACCGATATAGCGAACAGGAATTTTAAATTGATCAGCTATACCTAATACAACGCCACCTTTAGCGGTGCCATCGAGTTTGGTGAGGGCGATACAGGTTACATCGGTAGCCGCAGTAAATTGTTTTGCTTGTTCGAGCGCATTTTGACCGGTAGATGCATCGAGTACGAGCATGACATCGTGCGGTGCATCCGGATATACTTTCTGTATTACGCGCTTGATCTTAGAAAGTTCATTCATCAGGTTCACCTTATTATGCAATCTTCCTGCAGTATCTATCAGCACCACATCAGCGTCTTGCGATTTAGCTGCGTTTACGGTATCAAATGCCACTGCTGCGGGATCGGCGCCCATCTGATGTTTTACGATAGGCACTTCAGCACGTTCCGACCAGATAGTTAATTGATCTACGGCAGCTGCGCGAAAGGTATCGGCGGCACCGAGTAATACTTTTTTACCTTGTTGTTTAAATTGCCATGCAAGTTTTCCGATGGTAGTGGTTTTGCCAACACCATTCACACCAACTATGAGCATGATATAAGGTTTCACATTTTGAGGGATAACGACATCGGTATAATCAACGGTATTGTTTTCCGACAACATTTGAACGATCTCATCTTTCATGATCGCATTCAATTCATCGGCGCCCATATATTTATCGCGCGACACACGTTTATTGAGGCGGTCGATGATCTTGATGGTGGTATCGAGGCCAACATCACTGGATATGAGAATCTGTTCCAGTTCATCCAAAAATTCGTCATCTACGCGCGATTTTCCGGCGATGGCTTTGGTGATCTTGGAGAAGAGGCTCTGTTTTGTTTTTTCGAGCCCTTTGTTGAGATCCTCTTTTTGTTCGCGTTTGAATATATCGAAGAGACCCATGTGTTTGTTACTGCTGTGATGATGTAATGTTTTCGGAAGATGGTTTGTTCCAAAAGGTCTGTTTGCTATAAACAAAAAAAGCCTCTATGGAAATAGAAGCTTTTACCATTAGTTGAGTTTGTATCAGGCGTTGCCTTTTAATACATCCTGCACTTTGTCTTTGTGCACGATGCGTTCTTTAAAGATATAGGCACCTGTTTTTGGTGATTTTTCGGTAACGATAACTTTCACCATTTCTTTACCACCACCGACTGCCTTTGCTTTTGCACCACCCGATACACGGGCGTTTTTAGATATTTTTCCCATGACTTACCTCCAGGGTTTATTTGATTTCTTTGTGAACGGTAACTTTCTTCAGGAATGGGTTGTATTTTTTCAACTCGATCCTGTCCGGAGTATTACGGCGGCTTTTGGTAGTAATATACCTGCTCATGCCTGCCACTTCCGTATTTTTCTGCTCGGTACATTCCAGAATCACCTGGATCCTGTTGCCTTTGCTTTTCTTTGCCATTGTAGCTTAATTTAAATGTTTACGATTTTGCCTTCGCTACGCAATTCTTTCAAATATGCGGAGATGCCTTTTTTGTTGATGGTGCGCAGCGTGCTGGCAGCAATCTTCAATGTTACCCAACGATCTTCCTCAGGAATATAGAAGCGTTTTACCTGCAAATTCGGGTAAAACTTGCGGCGGGTCTTGCGGTTTGAGTGGGATACGTTGTTCCCGCTTACCGTTTTCTTGCCAGTTAATTCACAAACTCTTGCCATGACTTTTTAAAATGAGAGTGCAAATATCGGACTTTTTGACGAAAACGCCAAAAAATCATGTGGAAACTGTGGATTTGACGTTTTTTAAGCTTATTCCGCCCCGTTTTCGTTATCGGTGATCTCGAACGACTGTTGCGCAGGCACCAGTTTTTCGGAGGTAAAACGCACGATGTACTTGCCCGGACGCAGGTACAGCTTACCGTTATCAGCTTCTTTGAGCACCACCACTTCACGAACGCCCTTGGCAGGCAATCCGTTCAGGTAATCCTCATAAGCGCTTCTGGCAGCGGGTTCCAGGGTAAGGTCATAGCTCACGTAATTCAGTCCGGCCTCGCTCTCATCGGTCCACTCGCGCACGATAGCCCCATTGGGAGTGGCAATGCTGATGGTGGTTTGACCGGCAGTTTGCACGTAGTAAGCTAATGTATAAGTGCTTTCCTGAGCAGGGTCGAAGTTGGTATAGCGTTTGCCTGCATTCTTATCGTAAGGCATATCTTCTACTTCAAAAGCATAGATCTCTTTAGTTTGGATGTCCGGAAGTGCCTGAATCTGCTCCAAATCGGCCTTGAATAAGCTCCTTCCGTGTGTGGCAACAATGATATCATTGTCGCGCTCCTGAATGGCGATGTCATGCACCGCAACACGAGGAAGGCTGCCGCTCCATGCCATAAATGTGCGACCACCATTAATCGATACATATAAACCGTTGTCGGTCCCAACGTAAAGTATGTTTTTATTTTTAGGGTCTTCCCTCACCACATTAATAGGCTCTGATGGCAGGTCGTTGCCTATTTGATTCCAGGTAGCTCCAAAATCTGTAGATACAAAAAGATAAGGTGTAAAATTATCCCAGCGATAACCATTCAACGAGGCGTACACTGTTCCTTCATTAAAATGTGAAGCTTCTACCCTGCTCACCCACATACCTTCAGGAATGGCGTTGAAAACAGGAGGAGGCGTTTTGCTTTTTACCGGAGGTAATTCTTTTTTGATGAATACATTTATTTTATTCCATGAAAATCCGGCATCCTTACTCACCCAGATATTGCCATCATCGGTTCCACAATACAACAACCCAAATCGCTTTGGTGATTCGGCTATGGTAGTAATTGTTCCGAATGGCACATCTCCTTCTTTTTTACCATTTGTAAGATCGCCACTCAGTGCTTGCAAATTATTTCCTTTATCCATGGAGCGATATAATTTATTCGCACCATAGTATAAAATATCCTGATTGTGTTTGCTCAATAAAATCGGTGTCTGCCAATTAAATCGCAACGGTGCTTCGCCGAATGATTGTTTCGGACGAATACTCAATTCTTCGCGACCGGTAGTTTTATCGACGCGCGCATAATAACCAAATTGATATCCGGTGTAAACGGTATTATTATTTCTGGTATCCACCTGCACCTGCATGCCATCACCGCCATAAAGAGCAGTATATGGATTCTTTCCATTCGCAAGCCAGTCGTTGCTCTGCACGAAATCAGAAGGGCCTGTCCACACACCATTATCCTGCAAGCCGCCATATACATTGT
>JAIBBA010000214.1 GCA_019694895.1 Chitinophagales bacterium | reverse complement strand
ACGGTACGATCAATGATGATGATACAACTGCTGTTGTAAATAACCTCGGTCTCGATCATCCACTCAATCCTGCACGTATGGAAGCAGGTGATGTTCCACTGTATTTAGATCCTGTCGACGATTACTTGCATATTGGTGTAAACGAAATTCCAATTATGTTGGGTGATGATGTTACTACTGTAGATGCCATTTATGGTATTGCATTTACTATCAGTGTTGATGGTGAAAATATCGATGCATCTGCATTGAAAATAAATTGGGATGATAACTGGATGGGAAATATCGGTGAATCACTCAGCTTCAGCAAAACATTCGGCGATACCAAACAGGTTGTGGGCGGATTCGTTCGCAAAACGAGAACTAACGTTGGCGGCGATGGTCAGATCGGAACATTGCAAATTGTTGTGGTAGATAATATCAGCGGTAAAATGGATCTCTCTGAAGTTGAAATCAGCTTTACCGATGTATCTGCAACACTCCTTAATCGCGATGTAATCACCGTTGCTCCTGAAACACTTACCATCAGCGCAGAAGATAATGCTAGCGTAAGCACTACCGATGTAAATACATTATACGCATATCCAAATCCCGTAAGCGAAAATATGTATTTCAACTTCGATGAAAATCTGACGCCTGAACAAATACGTGTTGTCAGTATCACCGGCGAAGAGCTTATGGTTATTAATAACATCAGCGAAATAGAAAAAGGAATTAACGTAAGTAAACTCGCAGCAGGAACTTACATCGTTGAATATAATTTTGGCAGCAACATTGCCACTGAGCAATTTGTAAAACAGTAAAAGATCCGGCTGATCAATCATCTGTTTCGCTCCTCAACCCGCATCTCTCCTCGATGCGGGTTTTTTTGTCTCGTATGGGAGCATACCATTCAAAATGACCTAAAGCAATCTTATTGCCTTAATAGGTTTCAGTCAAATGCTTTCCGATAAGCCCCCATTTTTGCATTTATCGGGTGAGTTTTTGGCCACTTTTGAGTATTTATGAGGAAAATCAGCCTGATTTATCGGATAAATGTCATCCGATAATTGCATGAAATTCCACAAAACAGGCGTAAAAAAATTGTCTAAATGGCTGTAAATCAGTGTATTATGTATTTTTAGGCCTAAAAACGAGTACAATAAACTCAAATTTTTGTCTTAGGATACTTTTCAATACTGATGCATTTTTGTCTTCGTCAGGGTAACGACTGACAAGGGTTAAGTCCAAATTTTTTTAGTTCTCATATTTAGAGTCGCTAAACCGCATCAGCTCCTCGATGCGGTTTTTTTTGTCCCCTGTATGGAAAGCAAGAGAGAAGGCTGAAATCAGAAAGGCGGAGAGAATCGGTGCAAACCGGCTCACTCCGCCTTTTTCTGAGGCCTTTCAAGGCACTATTACAAATCTCTTTTCTTCGTGATCAACCATCCCAATGCCGTAAAGATAACAGCATATGCTGCGCCTACACTCATTGCCAATAAAGTAGGTGCGCCGGGTGTAGGTTCTTCTCCTCGACTCATCATATGTGAAACAGGCCATGGTACCATTTTGAGAAAATAAGTGGCAACAGGCATATAATCGCCGGAGCCATCGGGTAAAATTCCTTCGCGCAAAATCACATCAATTGGAAAAAGGAAAATGAGAAAAATGATAACTGCCAATCCGGTGCGTTTGAAAAGTGTTCCGAAAAAATACCCCATGCTCATCATGCCAAGCGATTGAATAAGATAGGCGAAGATGAAACCACTGTGATCGAAAATTTTAGATTTATCATCAGCATTGGAAAAAATTAGTCCGCCAATTACACCACTAATGCTTAATACCAAAGTACTGATGATGCTTAATAAAATGATGAGATAAATTTTTCCAAGCACTGTTTCATTGCGCTGCATGCCATCAATTACATTCTGACGCAATGTGCGATAGGTATACTCGTTGCATGTTACAAAAATGATCAGTATAGCTAAAATGATATTGAAATAGCAGGCGTAAAGTGCGTAATAATTCCAGATATTCGGAAATCCCAGAATTTGAGATGGTGTCATGGGACCTCCTGATAGCAGACCTTTCCCGGCAAACAGCCAGAGCACCATCAACAATAAATACACAATAAAAAGTATTTTGAATGTGCGATAAGGCAGCAGCTTATGCAATTCTATTTTTAATAATCGAAGCATGTTATTCAGCAGTTAGTTCAAGGAATTGTTCTTCAAGTCGTTTTTTGCGTCCTACCAGATGACTGAGATGTATTTGTTTATCGGAAAAGAATTTATTTAATGCCGCAGTATCAAATGCTTCATTAACGTGTAATACAATCAAATCATTTGTTTTTTCAAGACGGCGTATGCCGGGATATCCTTCAAGTGCATTGCTCAAGGCATTTATGTCTTTCGCACCAATCTCAACCTGATCTTCTCCTTTCAATAAATCATTTACGGTGCCTTGTGCAAGCAGATTTCCTTTTTTGATGACGCTTACGTGGCTACATACTTTTTCTACCTCATCAAGAATGTGACTGGCAAGAATAATGGTGCGTCCCTGTGCACTTTGTTGGCGAATAAAATCACGTACTTCGGCAATACCCTGAGGGTCGAGACCATTTGTTGGTTCATCTAGAACAAGTACATCCGGATTGCCTAACAAGGCTGATGCCAGTGCCAGTCGCTGACGCATTCCCAATGAATAAGTGCGCGCCTGCCTTTTTTTGCTTTCGAGCAAATTAACCTGTGCCAGAACAGTATCGATTTCGGACGGATTAACGCCTTTAATGCGGGCAACAACTTTCAAATTCTGTTCGCCACTGAGGTAGGGATAAAAATTCGGTTGCTCTAACAAGGCGCCGACGCGTTTCCGGTTTTCATCTTTTTGGCCATTGCCAAACCATGAATAATCGCCACCCGAAGGATGCACTATGCCAAGCAACATACCTAAGGTAGTGGTTTTGCCACTTCCATTTGGCCCTAGGATACCATAAACAGCACCTTTTTGCACCGCAAGGTCGAGTCCGTTGACCGCTTTAATCGGACCGAAGTGCTTTTTCAACTGAACGGTCACTAATACTGGTTCCAAATTGTGTTAAGTTTGAGTGTAAATGTAATCACCACTTCGGCAATTATCATACCGAAAGCGTGTATATGTATAACGCATGAATAATATTTAATGTTACAAGCATACCATCAAACCGAATTATTGGAGGCCGGCTGCGATGAAGCAGGTCGCGGTTGCCTTGCCGGTCCGGTGGTTGCTGCTGCCGTTATTCTTCCGCTTGATTTTTATCATCCGCTGCTCAACGACTCGAAACAGCTTTCAGAATCAACACGGAATACGCTTGCACCTGTTATTCGTGAAAACGCCATCGCTTGGGCAATTGGTATTTGCGATCAAACTGAAATTGATAAACTCAATATTCTTCGCGCAAGTTTTGCTGCTATGCATAAAGCAATCAATCAATTATCCGTGCGACCACAATTATTATTAATTGATGGCAACCGCTTTCACAAATATCCGGGCATTCCGCACCTCACCATGATCAAAGGTGATGCCAGATTTGCGAGTATTGCCGCAGCAAGTATATTGGCAAAAACCGTTCGCGACGAAATGATGCAGCAATTGCATGTAGAATATCCGGTATATAATTGGTCGTCTAACAAAGGCTATCCCACCTCAGAACATCGCGACGCAATAAGAATACATGGCGATACAAAATATCATAGAAAAACATTCAGACTATTACCCGAACAGGAA
>JAIBBA010000085.1 GCA_019694895.1 Chitinophagales bacterium | reverse complement strand
GATGTGGTTTGGAAAAGACCCTTGCCTTCTGCAATTCTTGGTGAAGTACATGAAGTTGATTTTTATGGAAATGATAAAACACAATTCCTGTTTAATACCGGTGAATCGATATTTCTTATCGATGTGCGCGGTGATGCGGTAGAAGGATTTCCAATAACCCTGACTACCAGAATATCCAATCCTGTTGCACTTGCAATGTCAGGAAAAAGTGATTACCGAATGTTTGTAGCATGCGAAAATAAAAATGTGTATGGCTATTATAAAGATGGTAAACCAATAGCAGGTTGGAACCCACTGAAAAGTAGCGGAGGCATTAATCTGCCAATGTTTATTTTACCAACATCAAAGGGCGGTGTTCCGGGTTATATTGATGCAAAATCCTTGGCATTTTTCAAAGCAAATGGCAGCTCATTGTATACGCAGAAGATTCCTTCACCCTTAATGAAAGAAGTAATGGTGATGGATTCAACTGTTTTCATGCTGGATACCATGCGCACCGTATTTTGGGTTGATAGCGATTTTAACGGTAATAATTCCAAACTCGCTTCTGAAAGTACACAATGTAAATTGTTACCTGGATTTGCCGATAGCACCATGGGTGTGGTGATGCTGCAAAATGGATTTATTAAAGCTGCCGGCCTTTCAGGTGAACCTACCGTTGTTTCTGAACCCAAGGGCATGGTAGATCAATTAGTAGTATTAAAAGGGCCGGACAGATGGTTTTATGGATACACAACCACTACCGGAGAGCTTGCACTCATCGACAAACAAGGGCAATTGCTTTCGGGATTTCCTATGCCGGGATCTGCGCTTTCAGCCATTAGTGATCTTACCTTGAATGGTGATGCAATACTTATTACTGCAGTCGGTTCACAATTACATGCATATCGCATTCATGAATGAAGTCGTATTTTTGCAGAGCAATAATATTGTATGCCAATAACGAGTACTGACTTCAAATTACCCGGCGCTACAGCTGTTTATCACGGAAAAGTGCGGGATGTTTATACCATCAGCGACAATTTACTGGTGATGGTAGCCAGCGACAGGATATCTGCGTTTGATGTGATTTTACCACGCCCTATACCTTTCAAAGGGCAGGTATTGAATCAGATTGCAGCATATTTTCTTGGCGCTACGAGCGATATAGCACCAAACTGGTTGATTTCTACTCCTGATGCACGTGTGGCAATAGGGCATAAATGTGAACCTGTGAAAGTGGAAATGGTAATTCGAGGTTATTTAAGCGGTCATGCAGCACGAGAATATAAAAGTGGAAAACGAACTATTTGTGGCGTTGATATGCCTGAAGGGATGAAAGAAAACGACAAATTCCCTGAACCAATTATCACACCAACAACAAAAGCGGCAGCAGGCCACGATGAAGATATATCCAGAGAAGAAATCCTTCGCCAGGGATTAGTAAGTGAAGCTGATTATGTTCAAATGGAAAAATATACCAGAGCATTGTTTGCTCGCGGTACAGAAATGGCAGCAAAACAAGGGTTGATATTAGTAGATACCAAATATGAATTCGGGATATTGAATGGTGAGGTTGTCTTAATGGATGAAATTCATACCCCCGATTCATCTCGATATTTTTACCTTGAAGGCTATGCCGGCAGGCAAGAACGTGGTGAACATCAAAAGCAACTGTCAAAAGAGTTTGTTCGCGAATGGCTGATTGAAAATGGCTTTATGGGAAAAGAAGGTCAACAGGTTCCTGAAATGTCGGATGCCTGGATCAAAACTATTTCAGACCGGTATATAGAATTATACGAAAAGGTAACAGGACGGGCATTTGAACCAATAGATAACAGCCTGGATGAAATCAACAATAATATCGTTACCGAGCTAGCCAAACTCAATGGACGGTGACATTGGTTTCGTAGTATAAACCTTATTATAGCCTTGTAAAGCTGACAGCCGTAAAATGCATCCGGCAGATACGTGCAAGCTGCAATTTCTTAATTTTCGACCTGAAAGTGGAAGTGTGACCCCGACTGGATTCGAACCAGTGACCCACTGCTTAGAAGGCAGTTGCTCTATCCCCTGAGCTACGGGGCCCGAAAAAGAAGTCCGCCCGGAGATTCCAAGCGGACTGCAAAATTACGTAAACCTTTGCGAATCAGAATAAATATCCAAGCTGAATAGTGGGCATTATGAAAAAGAAGGCCCTGGTATTTGTCAGATTGATAGATTGAGGATATTCAAGATGAATGGGTTCGAAATCGTTTCCAAAGGCATTATCATCCATAGTCAAGCCAACTTCAGGGTTGTTAAAAAAGTAACCACCTTCTAAAGAAATATCCAATGTCATCTTATCCCAAAAGATATTTTTCGCCCCATAACTGACAAAAAGCCCCCAACAACCTGATTCTGCTATCAGGTAATCGGAAATTTCATTTGGAAGACCTTGGGAATCATCAGGACTATTTTCGTATGACGAATTGAAATTATAACGGGTAACATTAAATCCCCAATATGAACCCAGTGGTGCAGGTGTTGGTGTGTTGTAGGATTTATATCCTATTGAAAACATAAAGCCCTTAGTATCGAGCTGCATGAGATGCACTTCATCATAGTTTTTGTCCAGATAGGATAGAGTAGAACTGTAATTATATGGATTTGCCCTTACGAAGAAACTCCCACTATTAAAAATTACAGCCTCAAAGCTTACTCGGGGAATGATTTTAAATTCTGTAGGAGCGCGTTCGCCTTCCGGAATGGCGTCATTTACCATACTGTAATCAAGGTAACGTAACAGCAAATTGGTTGCCGGTGAAAATCCCGCTTCAACAATGAATTTTTTGCCTTGATACCCTACAGCTTGTGACAATCCAAGTTGATAACATCCGGCTGTCAGCAATATTGCGATGCATAATTTTTTCATGTCAGTTCAGGGGTTTAGTTGTTATTGGGTTTTGCAGCTATCTGATTCAGCATCTCGTAAGTATGCGAATTTAAAATGGCACGGGAGTCGTTATTTTTCAGAAACAAAAACTTCAACACATTGCCTTCATGTGTTTTTACATCATATAATAAACTCAAATAGAAAAATTCATATTCCGGTGTCACTAGCTCATAAATACCATAAGGCAATAGTGGAATAAATGCCGGTGATAACGCAATATACAGTATCGGACCTAGTAAATTTTGCTTGTCACGCAAGGATACAATTCCTGTCCATAAGAAATAATCGGTTCCGTATTTGGTGGCTATCGAATCAATTACTGCCTGATTATATCCCGGCAAGTTGATGCTTCCGAAATCCAGCTGTTCAGAAAACCAATCGTTGAGCTCATTCATATCATTGAATTTTTCAACGTCGGTGGCCTGCAATGTAAGCGGATCAAGAATTTCTAATTGTATATCCACTAATGCAGCATTTGTTTTCAAAACTTCCAGATAATTTAATTCTCCTTCTTCACTGGATACATATTCAACGGCATTTTCTTTTCGAAGATCTATGCGTTTGTAAAACGGATTTACAACAATTACTTTTTCTACGCCAAGTTTTTGACCAAAAAAGTAATCGCGCTTATCGCCTGTATCTTTGATTTTATATCCTTGTTTACGCAAGTCTTTAGCCTCTGCTTCGCGTTTGTCGCGTTCTACTACTGCCTCGTTCCAGAGTCTTCTGAAATCTTTATTTTCCCAGTAATCATTGAAAGCATATAACAATTGCTTTTTGTTTTTATCGATTTTAACTTTAGCGGCAGTAGTCCGTTTACTTCTTACAGAAGCTTTTCGTGTTTTCACCTTAGAAGTTGAACTTGGTGGTGCAACTTTTAACTTTGGATTGGCCTGGTCAGATAATAAATAAAGGCTATCGGTGCTGATGTTTTTACCCATTAAAAAATCTTCTTCATCATTGAAATGATAAAAGACCATATCATTTACCAAGGCCTGACATTGAGGAATAATTTCGGGGTCTTCAGGATATTTTAAATGCAATTTGAAGTTGTACAACAATGCCATAGTATTCAATTCGGCATCATTTATGGCCCATAACAGGTAGTAAAGCTGTTGTTGTTCGCCTTCGTAATCTTCAAACCGAGCTTTTTCGGCATAAACTTCATCCTCCTTACTGTTTCTGAATTTTGAATATGCCGTTAATGATTTTCCGATGATTTTTTCCAAATACTTATTGCCGGGATCCTTTTGAAGCCCTAGGTAACTTAAATAAATGGCATCTTGAAAAAACTCATTGTGCAAATAAAACATCGGTAATTCGTAACGAGCGGCATTGCGCAATTTTCTGAAATCTGCTTCTGAAACAATATATGCCTGACGGTTCTCATTTGTGAGGTTACCTAATTTTTGATTCACAGTTTTTCTGCGCTCGCCAATACTTGGGTGTGTGCTTTTTAAGGCTTCTTTTTTTGTTAATAATTCCGGAGTGCCCGTAATTGGTTTTATTGAATCCAATTTGAGATTATTGCTGATCTTGTAATGTTCTCCTTCAAAAAAACTGATTGGGAAGGCCTCGTTTTCATATGGCAGATATGCATATTTCAAGACATCGAAAGCGGCATTCAAGGCATTTGTGTCTGCCCAGTATTTAGATTTCCTTAAAATATCGATACCATAATCATCAGCCTCTGTTTCCAATGCTTGTGAATACATGTTTTTAGCAATAGAAGTTGGGTCGAAGGAAGATGACTTTTTGAATAATGCATTGTCGGTAGATTTCTTATCTATATCGCTTGCCGTAACAAAATAGTCTAATCCATGATCCTTTGCAATGTGACCGATTTCATGCCCCATGATAAAAGCCAATTCAGCTTCGTTATCCAACATGGCAATAAGTCCCATGCTGATAAAAATATTTCCACCGGCACCCGCGAATGCATTCACAACCGGTGAACGAAGTATGTAAAAACGGACATCACCACGTAATGCAGGGTCGTTTTTCAGCAATTCATCTGCAATACGGTTGAGGTAGTCATTGTATTCGGGATTATACAACACAGTCCCGCTGCGCATCATCTCATCAATGCCGAAGCCACTCTCGAGATAATATTGCTTTTGAACCTTAGCTTCCTCTTTGCTGAGGTCGCTGTCAAGGTCTTCGATCGTTGTCTTGAATTTTTCAGTTGAAGGTGTATACACTTCAGAAGGAAGGGTGCCGGCATTTACTACGCGCTGATAGTCATTGCTTTGTGCCAAAATTGACAGAGTTGACACTGTCAAAGTCAGCAAGGGGAAAAGAATTTTCATGTATGAGTTAGTTAGGCTGTATGCAAGTTTATGAAAAATATGGGTAAAAAAAAAGGAGGCTCAAGGCCTCCTTATATGCAAATTATTTCATGTTATGGTTTATCAGTTATGGTCATATGCTTAATTCCCGTATTCCACATGGTGAAGCTTATCCAATCGGCATCTTCTTCAATTTGTTTCGCCAGTGGTTTACCGGCTCCGTGACCGGCTTGTGTATCGATTCGAATTAAGGTTGGAGCATCCCCGGTCTGGGCAGCCTGTAGTGCCGCAGCAAATTTAAAGCTGTGCGCAGGAACAACCCTGTCATCATGGTCTGCTGTGGTTACCATAGTAGCCGGATATTTTGTACCCGGTTTGATATTATGTAGAGGTGAGTATTTTGATAAATAATCAAATGCCTCCTTGGAACTATCGGCACATCCGTACTCAACAGCCCATCCCCAGCCCACAGTAAAGCGATGGTAACGGAGCATATCCATTACACCTACTCCTGGTAAAGCAACAGCATAGAGATCAGGACGCTGGGTCATACATGCACCAACAAGCAAACCACCGTTCGATCTACCTTGAATGGCAAGCTTTGTGTTGGATGTATATTTCTGATCAATCAAGTATTCGGCAGCAGCAATGAAATCGTCAAATACATTTTGCTTCTTTTCAAACATTGCAGCTTTATGCCACTCTTCGCCATATTCACTTCCTCCTCTGATATTGGCTACGGCATAAATAAATCCTTGCTCCAACAATGCCACTCTGCTGATACTGAAAGATGGTTGGATAGGAATATTAAATCCACCATATCCATAAAGTAATGTAGGGTGACTGCCATCGAGTTTAATACCTTTTTTGTGTACAATAAACATCGGTACTTTAGTGCCATCCTGACTAGTATAAAACACTTGTTTAATGGTATAGTCGCTGCTGTTGAATTTCACTTCAGCTTTCTTATATAATTCAATTTTACCTGATTCAATATCGTAGGAATAAATATCAGCTGGTGTAAGGAATGTGGTGAAAGAAAAATAAACTGTTTTGTCATCTTTCTCTCCGTTAAATCCTGCCACAGTTCCACCTACACCATTATTAGGTAAGCCAATCTGACGAACAGGCTTGCCATAGCGGTCAAATTGAATGATCACCGGTTTCACATCTCGTAAATAAGAAGCAAACAAATAACCTCCTGCCAGAGAAACGCCTGAAAGTAATTCTTTTTGTTCAGCAATTACCTCAGTCCAATTTTCAGGAGCAGGTTTTGTTGGATCTACACGAACAACTCTGTAATTGGGTGCCTGGTAATTTGTCATCACCAATAAATCATCGCCATCATTATCAAGAATGGTGTACTCATAATCAAAGCCTTCAAACAACTTGGTAAATGATTTTGCATTTGTGCGCAAATCCTTCCATAATATTTCAGTTCCCGATGTGCCCGGACTCACATAAATAAACAGATAACGTTCGTCGTCTGTAGTCTGTGCACTGAAATAATATAATGGATGTTTAGGATCTGTATAAATCAATTTATCCTTTGATTGCGGATCGCCGATTTTATGGTAGTATACTTTTTGATTTTCACTGCTGCCGGTATAAGTTTTTGATGGCTTGTCGTAAGCACTGTAATAAAATCCATCACCTTGCCAAGCTGCACCGCTGAATTTTGTCCATTCAATTTTATCGGCCATCATGGTATTATTAACCACATCTTTTACATACATCGTATTCCAATCACTTCCCGCCTTGGCCTCATTTATTGCTACGTAAGTACGCTTCTGGTTGAATCCGGCCATCGATTGGGTTAAAGTGCCATCGGCAGATGCCTTGTTTGGGTCAAGAAAAACTTTTTCTTCGCCATTTATTCCCTTGCGATAGTAAGTTACGTTTTGGTTTTGTAAGCCATCGTTCTTTTGATAGTAATAATAATCACCGGCACGACTTGGTGTTGTCATTTTGGGATAATTGGCGAGGTCTAGCATGCGCTGTTTGATCTGCTCGCGATAAGGTATTTCAGCAAGATAGTCGAAGGTTACCTTATTTTGATCTGTCACCCATTGACGCACTTTCGGATCATCATTGGCTTCAGCTTCTAGCCAACGGTAAGGGTCTGCTACCGTTGTTCCAAAAAAATCTGAGGAGGAATCCGCGGTTGCAGTCACCGGATAAGTTACTTTACCCGGTCCTTTTACGTCATCTTCCGTCTGAGGTTTGTTGTTTGTGCAGGCAGACACTATAGTGCACATTCCTGCGATTACAAGCATATTTCGCATATGGTTTTCAATAATATAGGAGTAAAATTACTCAAATTGCCGGCAGTATGAACCCTGCTAACAGTATTTAACGCTTGTCTCGAAGCGACATCCATCTGAGCATATCATTTTTGGTGACGATACCCATCAGTTTGTTTTCCGATACAACCGGCAAACTGCTTATCCAATGGGTTTGCATGATTTCCAACGCTGATTCTATTGGGGCGTCCGGGCTGGTAGTATGCAGCTCTGTTCGCATAACTTGTTTAACAGGTAATATGTCGAGATTCGTTTGTTTTTCTTTCAACTCCATAATATGCCCTGAAGTAATCACACCATGAATATGTCCTTTGCGATCTTCTACTATGATGTGATTGATGTCATTCCACTCCATAATTCTTGCAACCAGGGCAACAGGATCTTCAGGGTAAACAGTCAACACATCAGTGCTCATCAACTGTCTTACTGTATGCATTTTTGCAATATTAGATGCCACTGCCTCCGGCACAGCAATATCAGGCCAGTTGCAGACAGGAATGTTTTGTAATTGTAAGGTATACATTTTTTCAGTCAACACGCGCAAAGCGTCCGCGTCATTCATCTCCTTTTTCAGTCGGCGGTAATTTTGCACTTGCCACTGAGCTCCGGTTCTTGTTTCTAATCTTTTTTCTATAGTGCCTAGATATAAATAAATTTCTTCCTCCGGCATACCGCAGTTTTGCAATCCTGCATGTGCCAATGGCAATAATTCATTTTTAATCAGGTCATATGCAGAAATAGTTTTCCCTCGCCATACAAATGCTGATTCCATGCCGGCACGTGCTGCTTTAAAGAAGTTGGATTTTACATCTTTAAAATCAAAATGCTCCCATATTTTTTTTACATTTTCAGGTTTGGCTTTCATCAACCCAATCCAAAATGCTGCATTTGCCATTTCATCGCGAACGGTCGGACCTGCAGGAATGTAGCGACATTCCATGCGCATATGCGGTTTATTATCGGTAATACCATAACATATTCTATTCCACCGGTAGATAGTTCCGTTGTGCATACGCAAAGCACGTAATTGAGGCACCTTATTTTCATTTAACGTTTGAAGCGCATGCTCCTCAATATCATCGTTTATCAATACTTCAAAACGACTGATGTCTTCTTTATATACTTCCGTTATTGAATGATATATCCAGTCTTTACCAAAGGTAACGCGAGGTCGCTGCTCACGGATTTCATCTATACTGTGACGTGTATCAATGCTCTGTTGAAATAATGCTATTCGAATTTCACTCCACAATTCTTTTCCTAATAACAAAGGTGAATTTGAACTGATTGCTAACACAGGCGCTGCAATGGCTAAAGACCAGTTGTAAGATGTCACTAATTCGGCGGGAGAAATCTGCAAGTGCACCTGAAAACTGGTATTACATGCCTCAAACATAATACTGTCGTGGCGAATATGTAATTCATCAACACCTTTTAAATACAAATCGAATTTGCGACCTCTCAGATCCCGCAATTTTTTACTGAGCATATGATAACGCTCCTTTGGTGTGAGATAATCAAGTGTTATTTCCTTGCGACTTATAGTTGGCAATATTCCGGCAATTACTAAATGACTGTTTAATGCGGAGGCGTGATTTCTGGCGACAATGAATTTTTCCAACAACTCATTTTCCATGGCAATTAATCCGCCTTCAATGCATGTCCGGGGAGTTAAATTGATTTCGATATTATATTTTGCCAGTTCAGTGGTGAATTGTGGATCCTGTATTTTTTGAAGTAAATCGATAGAATTATCGCCGGGAGAAAAATTTTCATTAACAATACAAATCTCTTGTTCGGCTCCAATGCGCTCTATGTCGCTTTCCAAAAGTCCGTCTGCTATCATTTTCTCTAACGCAGTGATATCCTCAAGCAAAGCACTGACAAAATGCAGGTGCTTATTCCGCGTATGCTTACTATTACTTGTATCCTGTCCCATGGAGTAATCCAATCAAATTTATCACAAACCTATGGGGTTGTTGGTGATATTCATCATTTCTGCTTAAAATTGTTGTCTACCTGACCACTATGTCTTCACCTGCCGGCAATAAAGAAATACATATCGATCCATCGTGGAACAATCAATTGAGCAATGAGTTCAAGCAGCCATATTTTGCTGGGATTCGCGACTTTTTGAAGAAAGAAAAATCGGCGGGTAAGACCATTTTTCCTCCGGGTCCTGAGATTTTTAATGCCTATAACCTGACACCTTTTGAAAAGGTCAAAATTGTAATTATTGGACAAGATCCATATCACGGCCAGGGACAGGCACACGGGCTGTGTTTCAGTGTTCAAAGAGGTGTTGCCGTGCCGCCATCATTAGGCAATATCTATAAAGAAATGCGAACTGACCTTGGATTCGATATTCCCAAACACGGCTTCCTCGAATCATGGGCAAAACAAGGCGTTTTTATGTTGAATGCAATATTGACGGTAGAAAAAGATCAGCCCGCATCGCATAAACATATTGGTTGGCAATTTTTTACCGATGCAACAATCATGGCTTTGAACGAGCATAGAGACCATTTGGTTTTTATGCTTTGGGGCGCTTTTGCTCAACAAAAAGCTGCATTGCTTGATACCAAAAGACACCTGGTTCTGACTGCGGCACATCCTTCGCCGTTCAGTGCCGACAAAGGTTTCTTCGGTTGTAAGCATTTTTCAAAAGCAAATGAATGGCTGAAACAACACGGCGAACAGCAAATTGACTGGAAAATTCCTGATTAACACTTAACAATACATGTATGCCACTAACTGATAGCGATAAGCAATATATATCTGAGATGCTTACAGATGCCTTAAGCGCCTGCTGCCCTCCCATGGTTTTGGTTTCACAAAGTAAAACCGGAATGGAAATTATCGGCAATGTTTCAGTCCCTTATGGCTACTCCAAAACAATGATTCCGGGCATGTATTTTTCATCTTTTGTGGTTCGAAAAGACATGGTTAGTTTTTATCTCTTTCCTCTATACGGTCAGGTAGATAAATTTGAAGGTCTGGCACCCGTGGCCATGAAGTGCTTAAAAGGCAAAACATGCTTCAACTTCAAAAAAAAGGAGCAGGTAATTTCTTCAGAGATCAAGGCCATGCTCAAATTCGGCACGGAAATTTGGCGGAAGCAAGGCTATGTTTCATAAGGTTTAAGCGCTTATTGCACTGAAAATGATGGTTTTGCACCATTTTTTTGCCTATTTGCTTTGAGAGTTCAAAGACTATTTCTAGTTTAGGATTACGGTTTAAGCGATTATAACCGCTTAGACCCACCTAACACATGCGCACACTCCTAAAATGGGCAACATTTGTCTTGTACCTGTCTGCTTCGGTACCGGCATTTTCGCAAGCTACAGAAGCCTGGTACATTCGCAGAACCCCTCCTGAACCGTGGACATGGGCTCCGGTCCTCAATACCAATATCACAGAAATGGATAACGTTTTTGGTATCGGCGGCTGGAATAGCGGTTACTTTACCACAGTTGCCGTTGCTGATGCCTTTGGTCCGGATTCTAAATTTGTGTTCCTCGAAGGCGGCGATAGTCATGCACTGGACTTGAAAGCTTTCCTCGATAGTAACCTGCCTACTATAGAAAACTGGGTTTACAATGGCGGTTGCCTGTTCCTGAATGCTGCACCAAATGAGGGGGCTGATATAAACTTTGGTTTTGGCGGAACAACACTGGATTATACACCCGGATATTTTGACGGCGCAGTTGTTGCAACTGATGCTACTCATCCAATTTTCCTCGGACCTTATACACCGGTGGGAACCTCATGGACAGGTAACTATTTCTGTCACGCTAAAGTGACCGGAACTTGTCTTACCATGTTGATTGATGATGGCGCTCACGTGGTAAATATTGCCTGCGAGAAACATTGGGGTGCGGGAACTGTAATTTTCGGCGGTATGACCGTTACCGGATGGCATACGCCATTCACACAGGCACGTAATCTTCGTCAGAATATTCTTTCTTATCTATACAATTATGTAGGCGTAATTGCGGGCGATTTTGATTATCCCGACTCTGTTTATTGTCAAGATGAACCAAACCCTTTCCCAATTTTCGATCCCGGCGTAGATACAGGAACATTTACTGCAACACCCGTTGGAATGGTAATAGACCCTGAAACAGGTGAAGTAGATTTGGATGCAACAACTCCCGGCACATATGTCATCACGAATGGTGCAGTTGTTGATTGTATGCCTTCACTGTTTACCATGACCGTCGGTGCAGTGCCACATGCTAATTTCTTGTACGGCGCTTCAGATTATTGTAACGATAATGCCGATATTAATCCAACCTATATTCTTGGCGGCACTGCAGGAACTTATACTTCATCACCACCGGGTTTAATTATTAATGCTGCCACCGGTGTTGTCGATATTAGTGGGTCTAGTCCGGGAACATATACCATTACGAATACTGTAACAAGTCCGTATTGTGGTAATGATGTAAAAACAAATACTATCACCATTCATCCGGTATATGATATAACAGTGGATGCTTCCATCTGTGATGGCACATTCTATACTTTACCTGATGGCACTACAACTACCGTTGCCGGTACCTATGTGAACAATTTTCTTACGGCTGCCGGTTGCGACTCTGTTATCACTACCAACCTTGCAGTAAATGCTACTTATTATACTACGGTGAATGCAGATATCTGCTTCGGTGAAACATATACCTTACCTGATGGCACAGGCGCAACGCTACCCGGTGCTTATGTTCAGAATTTTCCGACTGCATTGGGTTGCGATAGCACCATCACAACAGTATTGGCCGTACATCCAAATTTTAATGATAACGTGTATGTATCAATTTGTGATGATGATACCTATACACTTCCTGATGGCACTGTAACAAATATTGCCGGTATTTACCCGACAATGTTCGCCACAGCATTTGGATGTGATTCGTTAATCACTACTTATTTATATGTATTTCCAACTTACGATTTAACATCAACAGTTAATATCTGTTCCGGAGATACTTATATTTTGCCTGATGGAATTGAAACAGGTGTAGCGGGCGTGT
>JAIBBA010000084.1 GCA_019694895.1 Chitinophagales bacterium | reverse complement strand
GTAACGAGGTATTTATTTTTCAAAAATTCGAAAGCAATTACAGATACTATCATTCCAATACCTGCTGCGAGGAATCCCCATTTAAAATCTCCCGGGTTTCCGGTATCCCCCAAACCACCACAAACCAGTGGTGAGAAAAATGCACCGAGATTGATGCCCATGTAGAAAATTGTAAATGCACTGTCGACACGTGAATCACCTTTTGGATACAACTGACCAACCATTGTAGAAATGTTTGGTTTGAAGAATCCGTTTCCAACAATGAGGAAGGTGAGTGCCACCAACATGATAGCCTTGGCGGTATCAGGATTGGCAAGCATACTTCCGCTTGTAAACATTAAAAATTGACCGATAGCCATAAGGATACCACCGGTAAAAATCGAGCGGCGATTACCCCAATACTTGTCAGAAATATATCCCCCCAAAAGCGGAGTCAGGTAAACTAAACCGGTGTAGCTACCATAAATATTGGAAGCATCATCGATTGCATAAACCAATGCATCGGTTAAATATAACAGGAAGATCGCGCGCATTCCATAATAACTGAAACGCTCCCACATCTCCGTGAAGAAGAGTACATATAGTCCCTTCGGATGGCCTTTAGCAGGTTGTGACATACGGTGTTGTTTTGTAATGAATATTTATGATGTTAAAAATGAATAGAGGTAAGTAAATACTTTTAATGTGTTTAATTCGATTTCGTTATGCTACATTCAATTTACTATGCTTGCGACTGTATGCAAAATATACAATCAATCCCAGGCCGAACCATATAAAGAACCACACCCAGTTTTTTGCTGTCATACCTGTAAGCAGGTAACAACATGTGGTGAGTCCGAGTAATGGTATCAGCGACCATCTGCGTTTGTATGCAAATACAGAGAGCACTACACACAAACTCCAGAATATTAAGGAGCTGATTTTATAGGTAGCCGTATCTGCCGTAAAATCGATTTGGAAAAGATCTTTGAAATATCCTCTTGTGGCAGGAATTAAATTCAAAAATAAAATAGCAGCAAATATCACAATTGGATAAATATATCTGCCATCAACATAAGGCATGTGGAATCTGCCTTTTTCTTTTTCCCTTCGGGGGATGAGAAGCACACCACCGCAAACAAGTACAAAGGCAAACAAGGTGGCAATACTTGTAAAATCAAGTACGAAGGTTTCGTCGGTGAATAAGATAGGAATTCCAACAACAAGTCCTGTTACGATTGTAGAGAATCCGGGTGTTTTATATTTGGGATGAATCTCTTGAAATTTCTTTGGCAATAATCCATCGCGACTCATGCTCATCCAGATACGTGGCTGTCCCATTTGAAATACCAGAATAACACTAGTCATGGCAGCAACAGCAGCGATTGAAATGATTGCTTCCATCCATCCAACACCATTCATTTGAAATACTGCTGCCAACGGATCGCCTACTTTAAGATCTTTATAATAAGCCATACCTGTAAGCACAAGTGATAGAATGATATAAATAATGGTGCAAATAATCAATGAATACATCATTCCACGCGGCAGATCACGTTGAGGATTTTTGGCTTCTTCTGCCATCGTACTCACCGCATCGAAACCGATATAGGCAAAAAATACTGCTGCCACTCCACTCATCACTCCTGTAAATCCTTCAGGCATAAAACTTCTCACACCGGCATCATTAATGGGAGTCCAGTTATCCGGATTCACATAAAAAGCACCGACACAAATCACCAGGAATATAATCGCCAGCTTAACGATAACCATGGCATTGCTGACATTGCGACTTTCTTTAACACCCACAAACACCAGCCAGGTGATCAGGAAGTTGATGAGCAGCGCAGGGAGGTCGAAAATGATATGTAAAGACCCAAGGGTAGGTGCATTATTCCAGATATCCCCCATCTCGGCATGCGCAGAGCGATAATTGGTAGTGAGCCATCCGGGCATATGGATACCGATTACTCCAAGTAAATTTTCGAAATAGTCGCTCCATGCAAAAGCTACATATATATTACCAATGGAATATTCCATCAACAAAGCCCAACCGATGATCCAGGCGATGATTTCGCCAAAGGAGGTATAGGCATAGGTATAAGCACTTCCTGCTACCGGAATTCTACTGGCAAATTCCGCATAGCACATGGCAGTAAACCCGCAGGCTATCCCGCAAATAATGAAAAGCAGGATAACAGCCGGTCCTCCTGCCGCACAAGCCGAGCCCATACTGCTGAAACTACCGGCTCCAATGATGGCCGCGATACCAAAAAATGTGAGATCGCGAACGGTCAGCGCCCTGTGTAAGCCCGAGCCATGATCGATGTCATCAGCCACATCGGAATTGGCCATGACACTGCTGATGCTCTTGGTTCGAAAGAGTTTTTTCATTCAATAGCGGTTCTTGAGGTCGAAAAGTAAAGGGATTTTGCCGAATAAACAAGGCAGAAGCCTATTGCTTACCTTTGCGGCGTGAGAAAAAGTAAGCTTGCCAGGTTTGCCGAACTGGACACTTTTACCAATGTGTTGCAGAATTTCAATATCCTGGAACCCGTTGTGGTAAACAATAAGAAAGAGGTTGTAGACCCTAAAGGGAAATGGCACGACATGATATTTCGCAACCAAAATCCGATAGTTCTAGAGTTGGCGTGCGGAAAGGGTGAATATACCTGCAACATGGCACTTGCCGATAAATCCAAAAATTTCATTGGTGTCGATATTAAGGGCAACCGCATGCACAGAGGAGCCAAAAGAGCCCTGTTGGAGCATATCGACAATGCCTTTTTTCTGAGAACAGATATCAATATTATTGAAACCTTCATCGGTCCAAACGAAATCAGCGAGATCTGGATCACTTTTCCCGATCCTCATCTGAAAACAGGAAAATTTCTGAAGCGCCTGACCAGTCCGCGTTTCCTTGAAAAATATAAAAACATCCTTCAACCCGACGGCATCATCCACCTCAAAACTGATGATCCTACTTTATACGAATACACGCTTGAAGTAATTAAGGAAGAAGGACATCGCCTCATCTACGCCGATGATGATATTTATACTAAGCCACTGGTAAATCCATTCCTCGAAATAAAAACCTACTATGAAGGCATGCACCTCGCAGAAGGGAGGAAGATCAAGTATGTGGCGTTTAGGTTGAAAGCTTAATTGGTATCAGGGAGCCGGTATCAGGTATCAGGTATCAAGTATCAGGTAGCGGGTTACTTTGCGGCTTTGCGTGAAAAAAGACTCACGATTCACGCTTCACGACTCACGATACTCACCTACTCACCCACTCACCCACTCACCCTATTTTAATCGCGGAGTTGGCGGAGGTGTCACGACCAGGCAAGTTCCCAATTCACGAGTCACGAATCACGATTGGTAGTGAGTAGTGGGACTAGCCCAATACTGCCTGTAACGTCGTTACAGCAAATGCACTAAAACTCTGCGACTCTGCGACTCTGCGTGAAAAAAAACTCACGATTCACGCTTCACGACTCACGATACTCACCCACTCACCCTATTTTAATCGTGGAGTTAGCGGAGTTGGCGGAGGTGTCACGACCAGGCAAGTTCCCAATTCACGAGTCACGAATCACGATTCACGATTGGTAGTGAGTAGTGGTACTAGCCCAATACTGCCTGTAACGTCGTTACCGTAAATGCATTAAAACTCTGCGACTCTGCGACTCTGCGTGAAAAAAAAACTCACGATTCACGCTTCACGACTCACGATACTCACCCACTCACCCCTTCCATCCAGTCGCCAATTGCGTCATATACTTTTATGCCCGTAAGTTGCTCAGGGGTTCCGGTAAGGTGGATGGGGGTTTGGGGATTTGGGGGAGGAATTTCATCGCGATAATTGATCATGCATTTTTCTGCAGGAATCGCATGAGAGCGATTAAGTTTATCGACGATATAAAACAGAATATTATTACTATCGGCAGGAATACATGCATCGTTCAAATCGATAATTAATGGCAATTCTGTTATCTGCAATAATTGCGGATTTTCACGAATCATTGATGCTGTAAATTGAACAATATCGGGCTGAAAAAATGCGATGATATTGCGAATATTTTCTTCATCCTGATTATCGAATTCAGCAACAAACTGCGGACCGGTTAGCCAACCTTTTATTGCCATTGCCTGAGTGGGAGAAATATAATTTGGCGATAAAGGATCGAAATTAAATCCTATGTATGGCACGTCATATGCCGCAAAAAATCGCGCGTCGGTCAGATGTGTGATACTGCCTGCTTTAACCGGAACTTGTAACATTGCCACAAAATTCCGACTTTCAACCCATATTTTTTATGGCAACTGATCAAGCACCCTTTTTCGACCTTGTCTGGCAAGTGGTCCGATTGATTCCCAAGGGAAGAGTTACCAGTTACGGCGCCATTGCACGCTACCTAGGAACCGGTCGCAGCGCCCGTATGGTTGGTTGGGCCATGAATGCATCACATCATGCAAAGCCAAAGGTTCCTGCGCATCGTGTGGTAAATAGGAATGGATTATTGAGCGGCAAAGCCCATTTCGATCCACCTGAAAAAATGGAACAGTTATTAGAGAAAGAAGGTATCAAGGTGAAAAATAATCAGATCATCGATTTCAAAAAACACTTCTGGGATCCGAACACCGAGCTTGAGGAGCCGGATTTGATGGCAAGAAGTGGTAAGGATTAAGATCTGAGCTTTAGGTAGTGAGTAGTGGGTAGTGAGACTAGCCTATTGATTACTGTAACTTTGTTACAGTAAATGCATTAAAACTCTGCGACTCTGCGTCTCTGCGTGAAACAACTACGATTACCCTTATTACCACGATCCCCCTGCTCCGCCGCCGCCGAAGCCGCCACCACCGAAGCCTCCAAAGCCGCCACCACCGAAGCCTCCAAAGCCGCCGCCAAATCCACCTCCGCCAAAATATCCGCCACCATAACCCCATGTTCTGCGACCGCCACCGGTGAATGTAGTTCCGCCATTTCTTTTATTGCGACTGGAAATAATAAAAAGAATTACGATGACAATAATGATTACTGTTCCCCAGGGAATATCAGATGGCGATCCACTGCCATACGGATTCCCTTCATAGGCACCTGTCAGGTATTTATACATTTCATCAAGCCCGGCATTTATTCCGCCGTAATAATCGTTCTTACGAAATGCAGGTAAAAAATTATCGTTGATGATATGTGATGTTGCAATATCAGGTAAATAACCTTCGATACCATAACCTGTTGCAATGAATACTTTATGATCGCTAACCGCAACTAGAATTACAATACCATTATCTTTATCAGCCTGCCCAACGCCCCATTTTCTTCCTAATTTATAAGCATAATCACCAATTTCATATGGTTGCACAGAAGCTATTGTGACAACGGTAATCTGCGTTGAAGTAGAATCGTTATATGCCAATAATTTTTGCTCCAGCATCATCTCCTGATCTGCAGCGAAAACATTGCCGAGGTCATTCACAAGATGCGCCGGAACCGGACGCGCGGGCAGATCCTCATCGTCCTGCGCAAACACAGGAATTGCAAGCAACAGGCTTACATATAAGATCAGAAATTTACGCATCCTTGAAAGATATCTCATCGGTCATTTCGTTCTTATCGTCCGATGATCGTGGAAAATATTGTTGTAATTGTTCTCCTGCTGAAGTGATAGCAGCAATCAAACCACCTGTAAAATCTTCATTGCGAAAATGCGACACCATCGCCTCCTTCATGCTATCCCAAAATTCCTGACGCACTTTTGCATGTATACCCGAATCTCCGATGATGGCAAATTGTCTATCCACCACAGCAAGATAAATCAGTACGCCATTGTGGAGTTCTATTTTATCCATTTTCAGCGAAGAAAACAATTTCACAGCGCGACCATAAGCATCCCCACCCGATTTTTCTTCCAGATGCACACGTATTTCACCTGAGGTTTTTAACTCAGCCTGCTTGATAGCATGCACAATCTGCTGCTGTTGTTCAGCAGTGAAAAAATCACGCGCTTTTGGCATGTCGATTATTTTGTACCGAAGTCAACCTTAGGCACATCTTCAACACCTTCCGGTGCATCAAATGTATTGCGACGATCGAGACCTGCAATACCGGCAATTAGGTTACCGGGGAATTTACGAATACGCACATTGTAATTTTTCACCGCTTCGTTGTAATCCATGCGGGCCACATTGATACGGTTTTCTGTGCCTTCCAATGACACCATCAGATCGCGATATGCCTGAGTAGCGGTAAGTTGAGGATAATTTTCTACTACAGCGAGTAAGCGACCCAAGGAAGTAGATACGCCACTTTGTGCAGCCATAAATGCTTTGATCTGTTCAGGTGTTGCCGTTGCAGGATCTATGGTTATGCTTGTAGCTTTTGCTCTCGCCTCAACCAACTCGGTAAGGGTTGATTTTTCAAAATCTGCCGCACCTTTTACGGTGTTTACCAGGTTATCGATGAGGTCATAACGGCGTTTGTAGTTAGATTCCACATCACCCCATTTTTGGTTAACAGTTTCATCTGCGTTCATGATGCCGTTGTAGAGGCTTATCAGATAAAGGATGAGCACTACCACTATACCAATACCGATATAGCGACCCATTTTCGGGTTACGAGCAGCAGCAGCAGGTGTTGTTGTTGTCATTTTCAGGTTGTTTTGTCAGGTAAAGATAGGGTATACCACCCAATCAGACCATAAAGACGGAATCACGACCAAAATATTGTAAAGTTTGGAGTTTCCTGCCCCGTGACTGAACTTTGGCCAAAACCCTGCTATGAGCGATCAAGTAACTGCTTTCAACGAATACCGTTCAAAAATGAACGAGGTGATCCTTTCCAAGCAAAATAAAGTGATCAACCGACTCTTCAACCTCGATACCAATACCTATGCAGAAGGCGCCCTGGATGTCAAAACCAAAGAAATGCTCGGCCTTGTAGCCAGTATGGTGCTGCGTTGCGACGACTGTATCAAATACCACCTCGGCAAATGCCACGAACAAGGTATCACCACAGATCAGATGTATGAGATATTCGCTGTTGCCAATATTGTAGGCGGAACAATCGTGATACCGCACACAAGGAGAGCAGCGGAGTATTGGGAAGAACTGCTGAAAGTGTGAAAGTCCCGCTGAGGGCGGGATGTCGCTGCGCTCCATGTGAAGGTGTGAAAGTGTTTAGGTTTGTGGCTCTGTTCATACTCTCCTTCGCTAACTCCCGCAAACTCTGTGATTTAACTTCTGAGAATCAAACGGACTATCACTACTTCGCGTCTTTGCCCCTTAGCACCTTCGCGCGAACACATCAGTTTGCACATTCCCACTTATAGCGCAGCCACATCCCGCCAAAGCTGGACCCTCACACCTCAATTTCATTTCACTTGCACCTTTGCAGACCTGCACACTTGCACACTCTCGAAAGACAACTGCTCCTGACATTCCACTAGTTAATTGGCTAATTCTCCACCTTTCCCTATCTTGCAAACCCTTATTTTAATATCATGGCTAACGAAGAAAAAAAATTATATCTCATTGACGCATTTGCGTTGATATTCAGGGCTTATTTTGCGTTTGCGCGCAATCCGCTGATCAATTCGAAAGGCCAGAATGTTTCTGCAATCTCAGGATTTGTAAATACCTTATACGATCTGCTGAATAATACCAATTCAACACATATTGCAGTATGCTTCGATTCACCGGAGCCTTCTCAACGCGAAGAAATGTATGCCGATTACAAGGCAAACCGCGAAGAAGCCCCGGAGGATATCAAATTTGCAGTTCCATATATCAAGGAAATTGTAAAAGCATTTCATATTCCCATTATAGAAAAAGGTGGATATGAAGCAGATGATATCATCGGCACGCTCGCAAAAAAAGCAAAACAAGCCGGATACGAAGTATATATGGTGACCATGGATAAAGATTATGGTCAATTAATGGAAGAAGGCATTTTTATGTATCGTCCCAGTTATACCGGAAAAGGATTTGACACCCTCACCGTTGATGATATTTTGCAGAAATGGGAAATTGAACGCCCGGAACAGGTAATAGATATCCTCGGACTGATGGGCGATGCAGTGGATAATATTCCCGGCGTTCCCGGTGTTGGAGAAAAGACGGCGAAAAAATTAATTCAGGAATTCGGAACAGTTGAAGGATTATATGAAAATACCGACAAATTGAAAGGCAAACTGCAGGAAAATGTAGTAAATAATAAAGAGCAAGCATTAATGAGTAAAGTATTAGCTACCATCATGCTCGATGTGCCAATCGAATTTGAAGAAGATAAGCTCATTATTGAAGAACCGGATAAAGAAAAACTTGCAGCTATTTTTCAAGAATTAGAATTCCGTCAGCTCGGCAAACGCATTATTGGCGACAGTTACTCAGCCAACGTTGAAAAGAAAACTGAGCAACTTGATCTCTTTGGAAACCCTACTACTACAACATCTTCTCAAAATGCCATTCGCGAAAGCAGAGAAGCTGTTACGGCCGGAAAAGATATCTCAAATGTACAGCACACCTACATTCTGGCTGATACACCAGAAAAACGTAAGCATCTCGTTCAGCAGCTGGAGAAACAATCTATTTTTTGCTTCGACACTGAAACTACCGGTATTGATGCAAATGTTGCCGAATTAGTCGGGCTTGCATTTTCATGGCAGCAACATCAAGGATATTATGTGCCTGTTCCTGCCGACAAAAAAGAAGCTGATAAGATCATTGCAGAATTTAAACCTGTTTTAGAAAGTGCAAAGCATACAAAAGTTGCACAAAATTTGAAATATGATTACCTCGCTTTAAAATGGCATGGTGTTGATGTGGTAGGTCCGTTTGAAGACAGTATGATCGCACATTATTTATTAGAACCGGAGTTGCGACATAATATGGATTATCTCGCCGAGAATTATCTGGGATATACCCCGGTGAGCATTGAAACACTCATCGGTAAAAAAGGCAAGAATCAACTGAGCATGCGCGATGCACCAATTGATAAAGTAGCTGAATATTCAGCCGAAGATGCTGATATCACTTTGCAGCTGCATCAAGTGTTTGCGCCTATGCTGAAAAAAGAAGAACTGGATACACTATACCGGACCGTGGAAATGCCGCTCATTCCGGTATTAGCCGATATGGAATATGAAGGTATCAGTCTGGATGTCGACTTCCTGAAAGAATACAGCACCCTGCTTGAAAAAGACATGCTCGAACTGGAGAAAAAAATCTATGAGCATGCAGGTGTGCGCTTTAATATTGACTCTCCAAAGCAACTTGGTGACGTGTTGTTCATTAAAATGAAAATTCCTTACGAGGGACAAAAAACAAAAACAGGACAATACAGCACCGGCGAAGAAGTGCTTGCGAAACTGGCACATGCGCACCCGCTTGCAGGACTCATTCTCGACTATCGTGAATTAGGTAAATTGAAATCTACATACGTGGATTCATTGCCATTATTGATAAATCCAAAGACACATCGCCTGCATACCACATTCGCGCAAGCCGTGGCATCAAGCGGACGATTATCATCCAATAATCCGAATTTGCAAAATATTCCCATTCGCACCGAACGCGGACAAAAAGTGCGCAGAGCATTTATTCCACGCGATAAACATCACAAAATACTCAGCGCCGATTATTCTCAAATAGAGTTGCGCATCATCGCAGCACTCAGTAATGATCCTGCCATGATCGATGCTTTTAAAAATGGTATGGACATTCACAGTGCAACTGCCGCGCGAGTATTTGGTGTTCCTATCAACGAAGTGACACGTGAAATGCGCAGTAAAGCCAAGGCAGTGAATTTTGGTATCGCATACGGACAAACAGCATTCGGACTCTCACAAAACTTAAATATTTCTCGCGGAGAAGCCAAAGAGATCATTGATAACTACAATGCGCAGTTCCCGGGTGTGAAGCAATTGATGGAAAGCAATATTGAATTTGCCCGCAAGCATGGTTACACGCAAACTATTTTGGGCCGAAAGCGCTATATCAAGGATATTAATTCTACCAACAACACAGTCCGCAGTGGAGCAGAACGTGTTGCCGTAAACTCTCCTATCCAAGGCTCTGCCGCCGACCTGATTAAAGTAGCCATGCTACATATTCACGAAGCCCTCAACACTAAAAAAATGCATTCGCGCATGCTGCTCCAGGTGCATGATGAATTGGTCTTCGACGCACATGTCGATGAACTCGATGAATTGAAAGCATTGGTAGTTGAAAAAATGGTAAACGCTATCAAAATGAATGTCCCCATTGAAGCCGAAGTGGGCATTGGCGATAATTGGCTGGAAGCGCATTGAGTGGGTGAGTATCGTGAGTCGTGAAGCGTGAATCGTGAGTCTTTTTTTCACGCAGAGGCGCAAAGACGCAGAGTTTTAATGCATTTACTGTAACGAAGTTACAGTCAGTATTGAGCTAGTCTCACTACTCACTACCCACTACTTGAATTAATATTTCAATACCTTTGCATGATGGATGAGCAGCGAATGAACATTCGGTTGCAGAAAATTGTGGTTGCAATAGCCATTATTTTGCTTTTGGTAAAATTCAGTGCTTATCTCCTTACACATTCAAACGCAATTCTTACCGACGCACTTGAAAGCATTGTAAATGTTGTTGCAGGTGCTTTTGGATTATATAGTTTGATCCTTGCCTCAAAACCCCGCGACATCAATCATCCTTATGGTCACGGAAAAATTGAATTTATTTCCGCCAGCATTGAAGGTAGTATGATAACCTTGGCGGGAGTGCTGATTATCGGAAAGTCCATTTTTAATTTATTGTATCCGCAAACCATTCAGAATGTTGAATCAGGTATTATTCTGGTTGCAATTGCAGGAACTGTAAATTTTGCCATGGGGATTTTCATGGAGCGCCGAGGTAAAAAAGCAAACTCACTCATCCTCATCGCCGGAGGTAAACATTTGCAAAGTGACGGCTGGAGTACGGCCGGTTTATTGGTTGGACTCGGCTTGTTGCTGATTTTCAAAAAACCATGTATAGATAGTGCCGTGGCATTATTATTCGGTGCATATATTGCCTACGAAGGATATCAAATATTGCGCAAAAGTGTTGCCGGCATCATGGATGAAGCGGATACCGAGTTATTGCGTTCTCTCATCGATACATTTGAAAAACATCGTGAAGACGACTGGATAGATATTCATAATCTTCGCGTAATTAAATATGGTGCAAATCTGCACTTTGATTGTCATCTTACTGTTCCATATTATTATTCAGTTAAAGAAGGGCACGATGCACTGGAACGCATGGAGTCACTGATACATGTGCACCACGAAACTTCTGATGAATGGTTTGTACATATCGACGCCTGTGTTCCACCTGCCATGTGCAAGATTTGCACGAAGCGAGATTGTCAGCATCGCCAATCTCCCTTGGAATCACGCATTGAATGGAATCTGGAAAACGTACTTCGCAATCAAAAACATGGTCTCTACGGACCAACTATTGATCCGACTGAGGTTGATTGATCACCTTGTCTTTATGCAACAGCAATCCCGTTACAAGCATATATTGTGCTATGATATATGTAATCATGATCAGCAGTGGTGCGAAATTTATGGGTGAATAAAATGAATCAATGGCTATCATTGAATCAGAGGCAATAAAAAACGTAGCGCCAATTGCAACAAACCAAAAACTATAATTATCAGTCTTCGACCACCTGCGCAACGATTGCATCAGCATTGCGGTAATAACCATTGAATAAATTACTACGGGAATCAACATATTGCCAAGGTGTGGGATTAAAATAGATAACAATATACCTGCATAAATTGGTGGAATCAATAATAATCCCGGCGGCAGTGAACTTCCATTAGATTTATGTGCAGCGATGGAAAATGCAGTGATGTATGCAGCTTGTGCGATTAGAAATGCAGCCAGTCCGAAGATGAAAAAGTTGGAATTATTTTCATCAAACATCAACAAAATATCACCCATCCAAGAAAAGAATAATACAAACAACAATCTGTTTCTCAGCACTGTTGATACCCCTACGTGTTTATATACATGCAACATCAATGCCGGCATCAATAAGAACTTTGTAAGCATGACAACAATATCTACATGCAAGGCTAGTGCAATAATATGCGATGCGCCAATTAATACATATATATTCAAAAATCCGGTATTACTTGATGTTTTTGACATGCAAAGAATTTCGTCGTAAAATAAATGTAAATATGATTAAAGAAACAACCACATAGGCCAACAATGGATTATAATACCTGACAGGAATGATGCCAAAGAAGCCGATATAATGCAAATAAAAAAACACCAGAGGCAATCCTATTAATCGAAGTCGCTCCACAAACACAGCCCATCTATTTCCTTCCAGAAGTAACCCGGTTGCGGTTATGCTGATTAAAACAAAAGCCATGACAATTAGGCCACTTGATAATGTCATTGTTTCATAAGTAAATAGAAACCATGACGTTATGCCCAATGTGATCACAAATTGTATGAACACATAAGTATTCATCGCCATTGAAATATGCGTATCAAATTTCTTTTCTGTTTGTTT
>JAIBBA010000213.1 GCA_019694895.1 Chitinophagales bacterium | reverse complement strand
TTTCTGAGTTTGTGATATTGCTTCGAAGTGAATCGTTATCATAATAATAAATGTCGAACAACGGATGCATGTGTGTGCTGGTGAGTGTAATTGTATTTGAGAGTCCCCAAATCCAGTCTTTTTTATAACTCACCTGAAATTTTTCAATATCAACGATTTTTTGTGGCGTATCGCGACGACGATAAAAACCGGATAGCAGGTTATCCTCGCCGAAGGTTACATTATCATTGTTGCTTACATCCAGATCATCATAATATTTTAAATCAAATTCCTGCCAAGGCTTTTTGGCAATAACGACGTGAAATTCAGCACCATACTTAAATGTTCTATCCTGAAATCCATAAGCACCGTAACCGCCAATAGTCAACCTCTTGCTGATAAGGTCGCCGGTCTTTCCTCCAATACGCACTCTAAATCCCTCTACATCATTACTGCTCGCCATGTTGGCAAATGGCCCAATTCTAACATAGCCGAGATTCCAATATCCGTACATTAAAGTATTATACACATCAACAACGGTCATAAACGATTTAATGTTCTTCAGGCTATCTACCAATTCATATACGCCGGTTTCATTGTATGTCAGGGAATCAGGACGAACACTACGCCAATAAGCTTCATCATTATTTACAACGCTATCGGTATATACAATATCGTCTTTATATTTAACAACCTCCTCAAATACATTTGGATCGAAATTGTAATCATCATAATAGGTTGTTCGTCGGCCGATAAAGCTTGTTGAATTTTTTATTGGAAGAAACTCTACCAACAGTCTGTCTTCCTTCAACACCCATGCCGAATCATTATAATGATCGAATAGCATATAAAACTGTGCACGCTTGCAATAATTGATATTTACGGCACTGTCAAGCTGCATGGAAATTTCTTTCACGGCAAAAGAACTGTCGGCAATCCACATAAAGCCATGAAAAGTATTTTCCTGCTGTTGACGAGGTTGAAAGCGAATCAGATAACACCAGTCGTTATCTATCCACGCAGAATCGGCAAGATCAACCCGATAGAAGAAATTCCATGCGTCGGTGATAGGCGGAACAAAATTCTTACTTAGCAAGAACCAATAATTATCATATAGATTAAACTGCTGATAATAATTTCCCAGGATCTGTGTGGCGCTGGCATTATTGATACCCGAAGTGCGACTGGCAATAATTATTTCTTTTCTGGTTTTCGGATTTTTCCTGTAATAGAAATCTGAAACAGTTTCCGTAAAGAAGAATGGCAGGAAATGCGTCACGTCGCTTGTGCTATCGATATGATCGAGCAGGACCGCGTATGGATTTGGTTTTTTTTCTTTTTTAGTTGTGTCAACCGGAATGGAATCATAATCGGTAAGCATCTCGAGATTGCCGAGGTCAATTTCTATCTTGTTATACCCGCGTGTTTTATATGCTGCCAGATGTTGCTGATCGTTTATTTTTTTGTTTTCAATCACCTTGCGCATAATTGTTTTTGCAGGTTCTTCCTGCGCGGTAATCACCATGGTATTTAATTCATAAAGCGATTGGTCGAGCGCCACATTCAATTGCTGCGTCAATTCGCGTCCAAGTACAATGGTATCTGTGATATATCCTATGCTTGTTACAATAATAGTGTCATATCCGGAAGGCGCGATCAGCGAGAAATTGCCTTTTTCATCAGTTTGTGCGGCTGTTTCTGTGTGAAGTAGATAAATTCCGGCAAAGAGCACAGACTCATTTGTTTTCTTATCGCGCACATTCCCGTTGATGGTTCTGTTTTGAGCAAAAAGAGAACTTGTGATAAGGCAAAAACCCATCACCACCAAAGCGCGCGCATATTGGAATCCAAAATTCATGCCTACGGCCATAAAATTACCGAAAACCCCCGTGAAATCAGATGCCGGATGTCACCATTTCGATGCGATGTAAGGAAAATACGCGTTTATCTGATTAGTTTTGAAAGGTCACAACACCTTGATATGATTAACTACCGCACCCTTTGCCTTGTTATCGGAATAAATTTTTCAGCATTTTTTGCTCAGTCACAAAATGCCACTTTTGAAGTCACTTTAGGTGGATTTGATGCAGAAGCCGAAGCCGCATTTAACTACGCAACAGACCAATGGAGTCAATACCTGATTAGTGATGTGCCGATAAAAGTGCACGCCAATTTAGTGACACTGCTCCCCGGACAACTGGGCATTACTTTTCCTAATGGTGAGAAAAATTTTGTTGGCGCACCATTTAATGATACCTGGTATGCAAGTTGCCTGGCGAATGCAATAACAGGAACGGAATTAAATCCGGGATATGCCGATATGGATATTTTCATCAACAGTACAGCAAATTGGTATTTTGGAACCGACGGCAATACTCCCGCGGGGCAATATGATTTTGTGTCGACAGTGATGCATGAAATTTGTCATGGTTTGGGATTTTTAAGTTTGAGCAATAAAGATGTAACTACAGGGTCATTCGGACTTATATATGCAACGGACTTCTTTCCCTTGGTGACATCATTTCCATGGCCGGAATTAGATACGCTTCCTTCGGCAATGGATCATTATTTATCAAATGGTTCAGGTACGATGTTGCTCACATTTGAAAATCCATCAGATGCCCTGGGTGATGAATTTACTAGTAACAATATTTTTTGTATAAGTGAAAAAGTGTTGAATGCGCATGGTGGTGAAGCGGGAAGAATTTATGCACCTTCAACATTTACGCTTGGCAGCAGCATGTCGCATTGGAACGAAGGTTCATATCCTGTTGGCAATGAAAATGAATTCATGACACCCAATGCGGCATCAGGACATTCCAGCCAGGTTCCGGGTCCTATGACACTGGCATTATTGGAAGAAATTGGATGGGAAATTGATTATACCATTGATATAAATACGACTATTCAACCGGATGAATCACCAATAATATTTCCTAATCCTGCAAATGAAAATGCAGTCATTTCAAACCTGCCTGTTAACGCAAGTTGGGACGTTGTGTCGCTTGACGGTCGCAATGTAGCTTCCGGAGCGAATAATGTAATTGATTGCAAAGACTGGGCGCGCGGAATATATATCGTCAGATTTATTTCTGATCGCGGTGCAGAAATAAAATCCTCAAAACTCGTGCTTAATTGAGACTTAAATTACAGTGATTTTAGAATCGACCTTAATATTTTATTTCAGCACATAAACCCCCGGGCTTTTAGCCGCCACTTTTAGTCCTGCGATAGTATTATTTTGTTTGGTTACAACATCCTGTGCAATCGTGAAATTGCCGATTCTTTCTGCAAACCGTTTTGTGTCGAGTGTGTATTCTGTAGATGCACTATTGAGTACAATCATTATTGTTTCTTTTTCAGTATATCGGAAATACACATACACGCCATTTTCGGGAATAAACTGCATGAGTTTGCCATATTTTATGGCGTCAGAATTTTTGCGCCAGTTAGCTAATCCGCTTACATAATTAAATATCTCCTTTTCTTTTCCCGCGAGATTTTGCGCATCAAACTTATTAGTGCCATCGCCCTGCCAGCCACCGGGAAAATCCTCTCTCACCAATCCATCTTCAGGGAAAGAGAAATTCTTCATCAATATTTCATCGCCGTAATACCATTGTACCATACCGCGGGTTGTCATCGCAAAGGCGACACCCAATTTAAATTTTTCAGGACTTTCGCCCATCACCGAATAAAAGCGGCTCAAGTCGTGGTTGCCGAGGAACACTACATTCTTCATTACATCGCCATAGAGGTAGTCCTGAGTGA
>JAIBBA010000083.1 GCA_019694895.1 Chitinophagales bacterium | reverse complement strand
AGCAAGCCTACTTTTTTCGATTATAATAACGATGACCTGATGGATATTTTGGTTGGCGTTGGAAGTACCTTAGGTAAAGATGATGTTTTAAAACACGGACTTTGGCTTTATGAGAATGTAGGCACACCAACATCACCATCGTTTGAGCTTGTTTCAACCGATTATGCAGGATTAAATGCCTATCCGATAAGTCAGCTCAGTCCGGTGGCAGGCGATATTGACAATGATGGCGACGACGATTTATTAATAGGTATTAATGACGGTACCATCTGCTATCTTCAAAATATTGGAGGCCCGACCGGTGAGGCTATATTTACTACTGCGATTTTTGTGTATCAAGGTATTGATGTCGGCCAACTTGCGAGTCCCTGTTTGATTGATATTGATGAGGATGGCAAACTTGATTTAGTAATTGGAGAACAAAATGGCAATTTAAATTACTATCACAATACCGGCACGGCAACATCACCGGTTTTTACAAGTGAAAGTGATATCTGGGGTGGTGTTGATGTTCGGAAACCTGGATTTATTACAGGGTACAGCTCTCCCTTCATGTATCGGAATGAAAATGATAGTTTGTATTTGCTAGTTGGTTCACAAAGCGGATTCGTTTATGAATTCAATGAAATTGAAGATGCATTACTAGGTGAATTTTATGAGAAAGACACTAACTATTTGAAATGGGATCCGGGTGTTTATGCATCAATTTACGGACAGGATATCACCGGTGACGGCGAGATGGAATTTCTTGTTGGCACTATTCGAGGTGGCATACAGATTTTTGAACGAGATAAGGGAACTGCAATCGCAGAGATCAGTAATGAAGCGAATTTGCAATTATTCCCGAATCCTTCAGATGGTAATTTCACCATAACATGGGATCAGGAATCAGCCGCGCTTGTTGAAGTGTATACGATGATGGGTAATATCATTTGGTCAGAAAGCGTTTATGGAAGTGCTCTCCAAGTAAACTTGCCGGAATCCATTGCTAAGGGTGTATATATGATAAGAGTTTCTTATCCAGGCGCAAGAGGAACACTGCAATACATTAAGCAATGATCAGCGATCATTTTCTAAGACTGGAGCAACTATTTCTCAAAGCCCCGATACAACAAAACATTATCGGGCAGACGATTTCGGTAGCAGAAGGAACTGCTTTGATCAAATACCACGTTAACAATGCCTTTTTCCATGGAGGGAACGCTCAACATGGAGCCATATACTTCAAACTGCTGGACGACGCCTCCTATTTTGCTGCAGCCTCATTGGTTTCGGACCGCTTTTTGTTAACTGCGTCGTTTGAAATAAAGCTTTTCAAGCCGGTTACAGAGGGCATGCTGACTGCTACCGGGAGCTGTAAAATGGCAGGTGACCGAATCATTTATGCGGAAGCCAATTTGATGAATGAACATCAGGAGCTTGTAGCCACAGGTGCAGGCCGCTTTCAAAGGGGGAAGCAGCTCTGGGCTTCACTGCCGGGCTATAGCGGATGACTATCTCTCAGGTATCCTTACCTCCGGACTTTGCATGTTACTGGCAGATTGGTATCTTTAAGCTGTAAAGTCACTGATATGAAAAAACTCGTTACTCTTCTTTTTGTTGCTGTGAGCACTATTTCCATAACATTTGCCGGCAATCAAGGTCCTGTTACTGCTACGCTCGACGAACACATGAAAATTGTGTTGCCTACAGATCAGCCTATGGCGCAGGAATATGTAATCGACATTGCAGGGCGATTTGTTAGCGCAGAAGTATTGAACTCTTTCTGCGACAGCTTCCGCGATCAGGGAGTGAGTTATCGCGGTGATTTTGCTGCAGGTAAAATGTATATCAGCGTTACACCGCTTACCGACAGCACTAATCATACATGGGATGCCGCTAAATGGAATGAATATTTCTCCTCTCGTTCCTTTAAGATGGAATACTTCATGCAGAGCATGAATAAATAATAGTTCATTATTAAACCTCAACACACGTGATCAGGCAACTTGCAATTACCTTGCTTGCCGGTGCAGCTATTTTTACTGCTTCAGCACAGCCTTGTATTCCCACTTACACTGCCGGTACTACCGACAATGATTATATTGAAAGTTTTGAATGTAATACCATTTCGAATCCAGGCAGCGGCCCCGGTGATGGTTCAGGATATACGGATTTCACAGATTTAAGTACTGATCTTGTAATTAATGAGACTTATGAAATCTTTGTAGAGAATACCCCTTATTTCGGCGAGAATTACCGCATTTGGATAGACTATAATCACGACAATATATTTTCCTCAACCGAAGAGATTGTTACTCTTTTTTCTTTAGCCGCCGGAGGTTCAACTACACTGAGTTTTACCGTTGCGATGACCGCATCACCCGGTGAAACCACCATGCGTATTCGCTGTGTTTACGGGACTACCGACTTTGATGCCTGCAGTGGTGAAACATATGGGGAAACTGAAGATTATGCTGTAAACATTATTGGATTAGCAAACGATGTAGGCGTATCAATTGTAAATGATATTACCGATGATTGCGATTTATCATCCGATGAAACAGTAAGTATTATCGTAACTAATTATGGTACGGAACCTGCATCAGGTTTTTCGGTGAGCTATTTTGTTGATGGTGGCACTGTGAACACAGAAATGTTTCCCGGCGGTATTTTACCCGGGGCCTCTTCACCATTCACTTTTAGTGCGGGCGCTGATTTAAGCAGCGATGGCACACATGTGATCACAGCATGGACCAATTATGCCGATGATATGTTTAACGGCAATGATTCCAGTGATGTATCAATAAATAATTTGTTTACCTATTTAACCACAGGATTTCCTGAAAACATCTGTTATGACGGCGGAACCATATTCCCCTCCCCTCTTGCAGGCGGCGGCACATGGAGTGGTGAAGCCATTATTGATCCATTAACCGGCGAAATGGATCCAACTTTAGTTGGTGGAATTGGCGGAAGCACAGATGTCACATACTCCTTTACCACAACAGGTAGCTATACCGTTACACAAATACCTTATGCTCCTGCAGTTCCTGCATTTGAAACAACACTCGGACTTGGTGATGATGCTACTGCCAATGATATTAATATCGGATTTCCATTTACCTATTTCGGCAATACTTACACGAAATTATTTATCTCGTCAAACGGACTAATTGGTTTTAGTGCACCATCAACTTCTTATACCCAACAACATTTTCCTAATGCAGCCGATCCTGATAATATTATTGCATTTTGCTGGACAGATTTAAACCCATCTGCCGGCGGATCAATTTCATATGAAACAATTGGTGTTGCTCCGAACAGAAAATTCATCGTTTATTATGACGATGTTGTGCATTACCTTGGCACAGCCACTGTTACAGGTCAGATTGTTTTACACGAAACATCAAATGCAATCGATATCATCGCGGTAAATATTGAAAGTGATGGCGGTAATATGACGCAAGGCATTGAAAACACAAATGGAACTGAAGCATATAATGCCGGTGAAGCTTATAATAATGCAGTCTGGACAATGTCCGAAATGTCTTGGCGATATGCTGTTACACCTTGCGATGGGGAGGTTACTGAAACAATCAATTTTGTAACACCACCTGTAGTTGAATTACCCGATAGTGCTGTTTGCCAGGGCTCGTCCGTAACGCTGGACGCCGGCACCGGAGCGGAGTATTATGTATGGAGTACAGGGGAAAATACACAATCCATTACTGTTGATGAAACGGATGATTATTGGGTGACATATTATGCCAATGAATTTTGCTTTGTAACTGATTCAGCAAGTATTATTGTAAACAGTAATCCTCCTGTAGATCTTGGTCCCGATGGAACAAAATGCGAAGGCACCATGCTTGATGCAGAAAATCCCGGTGCTGATTATTTATGGAATACCGGAGCTACCACGCAAACGCTTTTTGTCACTGAGCCCGGCACCTATTCAGTGTATGTAGAAAATCCTATCACCGGATGTTATAACAGCGATACAATCACCATGAGTATAATTCCATTGCCTATTGCAGATTACTCTGCAGTAGCAACTGACCTTACCGTAGTTTTCACAAGTCTTGCCGGCGATGTTGACACATGGTTCTGGGATTTTGGTGATGGAAGTACTTCAATTGAAGAAAACCCTTGGCATATATATCCGTTTGCGGGTGATTATACCGTTACTTTTGTTGTTACGAATGGTTGCGGTGCAGATCTCATATCTGAGGTGTTCAGTATTACAACCGGTATTAATGCCCTAAGTCAAAATGCATTATCAATTTATCCTAATCCGGCTTCTACAACCATTCACGTAAGCGGATTACCCAATGGTCAAGAGCAACATTTCAGAATTATGAATATGACAGGAAGCGTAGTGCTTGAAGGAAAGTCAATGCATGATATCGACATTAGTGCCTTACCTGCATCAACTTATGTATTGCTAGTGGATGATGGATCCGGGCAATTTAAGGGTACCTTTGTGAAAGACTAATTGCTTACCGGAAGCAGCAGATTGTAGTTAATGTTGATATTGCATTGTTTAGATAAAGCTCATCGCATATCCTACTAATGCACCGCCTAATGTTCCAAGCAGGATGTAGATGATAGCATGTTTAGCATATTGTCGCAATCCTTTTCTCACTGCTTTTGCCACCAAACCGGCAACCATGGCGATGTTTTTTTCTGCTGTGATACGGTTCATCAATAATTTAGGGAGATGCGATTCCATTTCCAATTTAAAAATGGTTCGTATTTCCGCAATTAATTTTTCATCCATGAACATACTCAGCACCGGCATTTTTTTTGTGAGTTGATCCGACATAAAATGATCAAACAAATCGAGAATATCTTTTTCGATATGTTTGAGATTTTTGGTGTCAAATTTCTCGGGAATCTGTTGTAGGATATCAGCAACGACTGCGGCAAAGCCCTTATGCAATTTTACACCCAGCAATTTTTTATGTCGAAGGGTGTGTTGCCATAAATAGATATTCACACATCCACCAACAAAGCCGGCAGCGGCACCGGAAACGATATGTGCAGTTACTGCATCCATGTAGAAGGGCTTTCGCGCCAGGTATTAAGCATGTCTGCTGTATCGGCGGGAATTATTTGATTTTTCACTGCATGCGTAATTAAAGAAGGATAATCTGACAGTGTAAACAATTTGCAGGAAGCAGCATTAAAAGCCTCATCCGCTACCGGAAATGCATAGGTGAAGAGAGCAGCCATTCCAAGCACCTGTGCCTCAACATTGCGAAGGGCCGCAACTGCTGTTAAACTACTTCCCCCGGTGCTCACCAGGTCTTCAATCACCACTACCCTGCTTCCAGGTGCACATCGGCCTTCTATTTGGTTTGATAGTCCGTGCTTTTTAGCTTCGGAGCGCACATAAATCATAGGTAAACCCATGGCATCTGCAACCAACGCTGCATGTGGAATTCCGGCGGTAGCCACCCCTGCTATCACTTCAACGTTAGGAAATTGTTGCCTGATACCTTTTGCTAACGTATTTTTGATCCAGGTTCTGACTTCGGGATACGATAAGGTAAGCCTGTTGTCGCAATAGATCGGTGAGCGCCATCCGCTGGCCCAGGTGAAGGGTTCATTTGGACGCAGTTTGATGGCCTCGATAGCAAGTAATTTTTCCGCGAAAACAATCGCATCATCAGATTGAAAGAGCATGCCTCAAAGCTATAAAATTTTCATCAACGAAAATCCTGTTTTCCTCATTGCAGGATCAATTCCTGTAAATGCCAACCTCAACGACAGCGCGCATCCGATATTGAATTTTAATCAGGAAAAAGAGGTTGAAAAAGCTTTTCACCTGCTCGAGAATCATGCCGGAATTAAAAGCCTGACTATTTATGGTGACAACGCAAAAGAAATGCGAAACACCTTGTTTGCAGGTTATAAAAAAATTGCAGCCGCAGGTGGATTGGTCTTTAATAATAAAGGACAGGTATTATTGATTTATCGTCGCAACAGTTGGGATTTGCCTAAGGGCAAAATAGATGCCGGCGAAAAGAAAAAGGCCGCTGCTTTACGCGAAGTGCGCGAGGAAACCGGACTAGAGAAACTATCCATCATCCGCAAACTAAAAAAGACTTATCACACCTATTTACTGGAAAATAATACACCTGTTTTAAAGGTTACACATTGGTATTTAATGATGTGCAATGATGTAACGCCGCCGGTTCCGCAAACTGAAGAAGATATCGAATTAGCAACATGGATCGATATCGATGAGGTGGAATTAAAGTTCAACAAAACCTACGCTAATATTCAAGACGTGATACATAGTGGTGTAACGATGATGCACTACGGTTAATTACCCGAAATTACAATTTGTGGCACCATAGAACTGATATCGCCACCGTTTTTATACACTTCCCTTACGATACTCGAATTAATGTGCGCATGGGCCGGATCGCTCATTAAAAAGTAGGTTTCAATTTCCGGCGCCAATGATTTGTTTGTTTGAGCAATAGCCAACTCATAGTTGTAATCCGCGGTGGACCTTAAGCCGCGAAGCAGGAATTGAGCGTGATTGTGCCGACAAAAATCGATTGTGAGTCCTTCATAAGCATGAATCTGCACTTTTTTCTCGTGCAGAAATATTTCCTGCAGCCAGTTTACACGTTGCTCGAGACTAAAAAATCCGCTTTTTGTGCTGTTGTGCCCGATGCCAATGATAATCTGATCAAATAGCGGCAAGGCGCGTTCTATAATATTGATATGCCCTAAGGTAACAGGGTCAAATGAACCGGGAAAAACGGCAATCTTGGTCATAACAAATACAATGTTTTAAACGGCATCTCCACGCTTCACAACTTCCGCCTGAAAGATATGAAATATGGTAGTTCCATAGTTGCGACTACGCAAAAAATGTGGATGATCTGTAAATGAATATTTAGGATTTGTTTCTAAAACGAACCATCCCTCAGGATTTAATAATTGATTGGCAAAAACCTCTTCAGGCAGTTCCGGGATATTAGGTAGCGGATATGGCGGGCCTGCAAATATCAAATCGAATTTCTTTTTGGTTGTGCGCATGTATTCAAACACATCCATTCGAAGCACATTGATGGTAATGTTCAGTTCCGTTGATGTTTTGCGAATGAAATCGACACTGCGATTATCCATTTCCACGCCTACGATATCCGTGCAACCGCGCGAAGCCATTTCATAACACAGGCTACCCGTTCCACAGAACAGATCCAGATAGGCAACATCTTCGAAATTAAAATTATTGGTGAGGATATTGAATAATCCCTCTTTCGCAAAATCTGTTGTAGGCCTGGCCGGAATATTGGCTGGCGGATGAAATCTTCTTCCACGAAATTTTCCGGCAATTATTCGCATAGGTCTAAGCTGAAGAGTGAATTAAACATATGCACCGGTTTTTCTCTCACGGCATCCGGTAAAATAATGTGTTCATTCGGCTGCAAGAAAGAAATATTGCTGAAGAATTTCCATAATTCATTATACAACATGGAATCAGGTAATATTTCGCCCGACAGTTTCAAATCACAGTGTTCGCGATCTATTTCAAACTGATCGGCCATTAATAATACGTAATACAAGAAATCATCCTTGTTCACATACTTAAATTGGTTCATGAACACGAATTCCTTTTTGGCATAATACATCAGATACATTACACCCGGTTTTATGTCAAGGATGATCTGCTGATCGGCAAACTGGTCGCGATTGCGAATAGCAGTTTCCATCAATGCAGTACTGGCATGAAACCACTTTGGATGCGTAAAAACTTCGTCTAAATAGGAGGAAATTGCAAGCGGCAAGCTGAACACATTGCGTACGAATATTCCTCTTACCTGATTTACTAAAACAGTAGATTGGTCATCGATGGGAGAAGTGAGCGACAAGTATGCCTTTGCTTTTTCCTCTTCAAAGATTGTTCTTGGTAATAAGGTGAAAGCACTGTCTACAACACCAATTTTCACCTCCTTATACATTGCCTGAAGGGCATCTTCTGCAGTGACACTCACTTTAAATTTTGAAAACGCCTCCGGTGCGAATGCTGAATTAAATGCTACTGTTTTCAATAACTGGAGCTTACCGCTGCGTTTATCGTAAACAGCATAGGTGTATTGATGCTCTTCCAATTGAAATAACAGTGAGTAATGACTCGTAAAATCCTTGTTAAAATCCGTGTCAACAAAATGCACCATAAGCGGGTAAAATTACTGTTTTTTTACCGGGTGTCGTTTTATCGCCTGTATGATGATACCTTTGCAAAAAATCTCAAGATGTATAGCCGTCCGCGCAGACTCCGTTCAAATGCCATCATGCGTGAAATGGTGGCCGAAACACGCTTTTCGGTGCAGTCGTTGATGTATCCGATGTTTGTCACACATGGCAAAGGCATCAACCACCCGATAGGTGCAATGCCGGGCATCAGTCACTTTTCGCCCGATACTCTGGTAAAAGAAGTGGAGCACTTAATGAGTTTGGGTATCAATAAGATACTGTTATTCGGTGTGGGGGAAGACAAAGATCCAGTTGGCAGCGCAGCTTACGACTTTACCAACGCCGTAGCGAATGGCGTGCGGTCATTGAAGGCGGCATTCGGAAATGATCTGCTCATTGCCACAGACGTATGCATGTGCGCATATACCGATCACGGACACTGTGGGATACTTCACGGACATGAGGTTGCAAACGATGAAACATTGACATCGCTTGCAAAAATGGCTTTGATGCATGCACAAGCAGGCGCTGATATTGTTGCGCCAAGCGATATGATGGATGGCAGAGTTGCTGCCATTCGAGATACACTTGATGCCGAAAACATGCAACAGGTGGCTATTATGAGCTATTCAGTCAAGTTTGCTTCCGGTTATTATGGACCTTTTCGCGAAGCAGCCGATTCAGCCCCATCTTTCGGCGATCGCAAGACCTATCAAATGGATGTAAGAAATAGCAGAGAGGCTATCAAGGAAGCTTTATTGGATGTAGAGGAAGGTGCCGATATTCTTATGGTAAAACCGGCTCTGGCCTATATGGATCTGATTCGCACTGTGAAAGACCAAACCTTGCTCCCGCTGGCATGTTATAATGTTTCAGGAGAATACAGCATGGTAAAAGCCGCAGCAGAAAAGGGCTGGATTGATGAACAACGGATAGTAATGGAAAATATGGCTTCCTTTACTCGTGCCGGAGCTGATATCATTATTACTTATCACGCAAAGGACATGCTGTCCAAAGGCTGGGTGTAATCCACAATTCCTATGTATAGTTCGTCTTCTCCGCCGATGGAAAAGCCTGAAGATTAGTGCATCTTTACCTCCGCATTTTACGGATTGCAAATTAATATCACATACCGAGAAATTATACGCCTGAGTATCCCCCTCATGGTGAGCAGCCTGTTCAACAACCTGATCAGCCTGATTGGCGTTGCATTTATGGGGCGAGTAGGCGAAACTGAGCTTGCAGCTTGTGGTGTAGCTGCTTTGATCTACATCACCATAACCATGATACCCTATGGGTTGTCGGTTGGGTTTCAAATCATTATTGCCAGGCGGGCGGGCGAAAACAATCCCGAGTCTATCGGTCGCATTTTCAACAATAATCTGATATTCCTGATGGGTGTGGCGGTGCTTTTATACGCATTCCTGCAGTTCATGGCGCCCATCTTGCTTAAGCCGATGTTCAGTTCTCCGGAGGTTTATGCGGCAGGCATGACTTATCTGAAATACAGGAATATTGAGATATTTTTTGCTGTATTTGCTTTCACCTTGCTGGGGTTTTATACCAGCGTAGGACAAAATCAAATCATCTCTTACAGTGCGATTTTAATGTTGGTGGTGAATGTTTTCTTCAGCTACAACCTGGTTTTTGGCGGAATGGGCTTGCCGGAAATGGGTATAGGTGGAGCAGGACTTGCCAACCTCATTTCGGCCTCTGCGGCATGTTTGCTCAATTTCGGTTACTTGTTTGTGAGTCCTTTAAGAGCGCGGTTTGGTTTGTTCAAATTCGATAAATTCGACTGGCCCATTGTTAAGAAGGGGCTTGAACTCAGCGGTCCTGTTGTACTTCAGCACATGCTCTCTACGGGCACCTGGGTAATATTTTTCCTCATGATAGAAAAAATGGGACCTCCTGCCCTGGCGGCATCCAATGTTGCGAAGGAGGTATATATGGTGTTGGGTGTAACCACCTGGGGTGTTGCCAATGCCACAAATAGCCTTGTGAGTAACCTTCTGGGACAAAAACGACATGATGAGATGTTCGATCTCATTAAAAAGGTCGTATTGATTGCGCTCGCTTTCTCCTTTGCATTCTTTCTGTTTATTATTCTTTTCCCGCAGGTTTTCATCGGTATTTTCACCAACGACCCAACCATTACTGCTCTGGCAACGGGCCCTGTGCGCATTGTAGGCACCTGTCTGGTAATGATGGCTGTTTCATCTGTATTGTTTAGAGCCGTAACAGGCACCGGAGCTACAAGATATTCCTTGTTGCTGGAGCTGATCACGCTGATCGTATATATGGTTTATGTGATCATTATTATCAAAGTATTGGATGTCAATCTCACCATTGCCTGGACAAGCGAGTTTGTGTATTGGCTTGTATTGGCCTGGTTATGCTGGACGTATCTCAAAAGTGGTGCATGGAAGCGCCACAGGGTTTAATCCAAATGTTAAACTCATCACCGTTTCAAGACAATACCTTACTGTATATTGTATGTATATACATATTTCCTACCTTTGACTCACTCTCCACGCTGCACAGCGCAGTTCATAATTAATAATTTATAAATTAATGAAAAAGAATGCATTTGTATGGGTTTTCGGACTCATTACTATTAGCGTGGTAGGCACTTCCATGTCTTATCAAAATCCCAATAACCCACCACTAGGTTACACGGGAGCGCCCGGAGAACAGACTTGTCAGAAGGCAAGTTGTCATGGTGGGGGCAACTTTGTAGGGACGCCAACCTTAAGTGGTTTACCTGATTCTATTGAACCGGGAGCAAGTTATTCATTAACGCTCACATTGGAGAGTAATTGCACCAAAGCGGGCTTTGAGCTCACCTGTTTGGATGCCGATGATGTGAAAGCAGGAACGTTTTCGGCAGGAACCGGGAATTCCGTAGCGAATTTCGGTGGTAAACAATATGTTCGCCAGAGTTCACCAAAAACGCTTACGGGCGGAAGCACATCCTGGACCTTCACTTGGCATGCTCCTGAAACAGCGGGTGGTGATGCAGTTACCTTCTATTTTGCTTCATTAAATGCAAACGGCAATGGTAACGATAGCGGTGATAAAGCAATCAAGGGTGATACCACCATTGCATATAAAGTTCCTGAAGTGATTCTGGATGCCACCGAGATTGCTAAACCTGAAATCACAGTCACGCCAAATCCTGCTACCGACCATATCAGCATCAACCATGCGGCTGTTGGGTCTACTATGCAATTGTTTGATATACACGGAAAGCTGATCATGTCTAAGCATATCAACGCAGTTTCTGTAACCTATTCAACTGCTGAACTGCCTGCCGGGAATTACCTGCTTGCAGTTAGCAACAACGGCGAACGAACCAGCAAACAAATTTCAATTCAATAACTTAACTTATTGTAATATAATGATTTACATAGATTACATTCTATAGTCACGTAGATAAAGTTGGTTAACATTACCGGGTAACGCTCAAGTTTAGTTTCGAGTGTTACCCGGTTTTTTGTTTTGGTGAGTGGTGAGTGGTGAGTGGTGAGTGGTGAGTGGTGAGTGGTGAGTGGTGAGTGGTGAGTGGGCACTATGCAAATTCGCTCGCTTTGGTATTGTTCATTTAACTGTGTCATTATTTGAGTTTAATAGTCTATCTCCAAAATAGGTATGTAGGTCTAGGCGGACTTTGTTCCAGCTTTGCGAGCGAATGGTTGCATTAGTCTCACTACTCAATACCCACTACTCACTATCGGTCGTGAATCGTGAGTCGTGAATCGTGACTCGTGAATTTTTACCTGATACTTGATACCTGATACCTGATACTTGATACTTGATACCTGATACTTGATACCTGATACCTGATACCTAATACCACTACTCACTACCATCTGAATCAGGAAAGAATCACAAATTGGCTATATAGGTATTACCTTTAACTGCAGACAAAACAAATTCACCCAACCACAAATGAAGCAGCTAGGAAATATATCGGCCTATCTATTGATCATCACAATTCTTATACCAATTTGTGAGGTCCGAGGTCAAAATACGAATATTTCAGATGGATATCTATTTGATGGTGAACCATTTATAACGATTAACCCAAGTAATGGTTCACATATGGTTGTTGCCTGGATGGGGGTAAACGGATTGGACCTGGTTCAGATCATGACTCGGGTAAGCACGGATGGAGGTAATAGCTGGTCGGCTGAATATGCGCAACCTCATATTGCAGGGGGATACACCTCGGCAGACCCTTCAATGGATTGGGACAACGATGGCAATTTGTATTTGTGTTATATCGATTACAGTCCGTTTGGGACCTCCGGTAAAACGATAGTCCGCAAATCGGCAGATGGCGGTTTTACATGGGGAGATCCGGTGGAGGTAATTGATGCCTTTGACGATCCGGGTGAGGTGCCTGTAGATCGCCCTTGGTTGGTGATAGACAGGAGTGGCGGTCTGTATGACGGATTTCAGT
>JAIBBA010000212.1 GCA_019694895.1 Chitinophagales bacterium | reverse complement strand
ATATTCTTGCCATGAAAGTAGACATGGTGGTAATGCGACATCAAAGTCCGGGAGCGCCGGTTCTACTCAGCAAGCATATTAAAGCTAATATCGTTAATGCAGGTGATGGCACGCATGAACATCCTACACAAGCATTGCTTGATGCATTTAGTATGATGGAAAAATTGGGTGAGTCGCGCGGTGAAAGATTGAAAGATTTAAAAGGAGTGCGCGTCGCAATTATTGGTGATATTTTGCATTCGCGCGTTGCAGGCAGCAATATTCATGCACTGAAAATGTTGGGTGCCGAAGTCACTTTATGCGGGCCTCCAACACTGATGCCAAGATATATTGAAACGCTTGGCGTACATGTTTCGCACAATGTAAAAGAAACGTTGGAATGGTGTGATGTAGCTAATGTGTTGCGCATTCAATTAGAGCGACAGGATATTAAATTCTTCCCTTCATTGCGCGAATATTCGTTGTACTATGGCATCGACAAAGCGATGTTGGATAGTATCAATAAAGACATCGTAATAATGCATCCCGGACCAATCAACAGGGGAGTGGAACTGAGCAGCGATGTAGCAGATAGCAAACAATCAATAATTCTGCAACAGGTTGAAAACGGTGTAGCCATCAGAATGGCAGTGCTTTATTTATTGGCAGGTAAATTGGACTAATTATTTTCAAATTTTGAATAGCAAAAAAAATCCCTGCAATAAGCAAGGATTTTTTTTATACAAAAATTTATTGCTGAGGAGCACCGGGACCGGCACCTCCACCGAACTCTTGTTTCAATTGATCGTCGAGCCAGTCTGCCCACAAGCCCATATCGTTGACACAGGTTACGGTTTCATTGTAATCCATACCGGCGATATCGCGTTCATAGGTAGCGTATACCCAATCGTTTTCCGGTGCAGCATTTGACATTACGGTGAGTTTAACACCAAGGCTTTGATCGCTGATTTCCATGCATCGACGGTAGAAATATTCTTTGTTGGTTGCAGGAACTTTAATCAACCCGCTGAAAATGCGCAGATAGTGACGCGTGGTGCCATCATTTTGTGGGTGACTGCTCACAAATATTTCAAGTTTTGCAGATCCTTTGTACACATAGTACGCTTTGTTTTGCTCATTCCAGCAGGTTGCAGGATCGACACCTACTGATTGGATAAATTGTTTCACATTATCCAGAATTTGTTGGGGGGTGGACATGATTGTTGAGTTTAGTTGATGAAGGGCTAAGATAAGGAAAAGGAGAGAGGAAAGAGGAAAGAGGAGAGAGGAGAGAGGAGAGAGGGTGAGTGGGTGAGTGGGTCAGTGGGTCAGTGGGTCAGTGGGTGAGTATTATCAAAGGCAAAAAAAAATCCCGACCGCAGGTCGGGATAAAAATACTTGATACTTGATACTTGATACTTGATACCACTCACCACCCGCCTATCGGCGAGGCAAGCTCACCACTCACGCCGTCTGATTGGTGGGGTTTTCGGTTAAGTCTTGTGGTGTTTTCCAGCCGCAGCGGTCGTAATAGTATTTCTTGAATTTTTCGCGTTCTTCGGGCGTCATGTTAGCTAGCTTGGCTTCCATTTTGGCTCTCCAATGCTGACCTTTATAGCCCATATGATGTTTCCCCCAGCTTTTAGGACCCCAGGACATAAAGCCGGTGAGCAGTTTTCCGAGGGCAATCAGACCGATAGCCTGCCAGAAAGTGACGGTTGTGCCGCCAAAAATTTCGGGAATTAACCAGTTCCATAAATACATGGTGGCATATCCCATGAGCGTTACCATGGCAGCGGCGATGAATAAAAAGCCGATACCGTATTTTACATATTTTCGTTTTGACATAATGTTTAGAGTTAATCTTGTTGCACAAAATTTTGATATAAACCCTGCAGACGTTCGCGCAGGTGCAGCACAGCGTAGCGTTTACGAGATAACAAGGTATTCAAAGGTGCACCGGTAATCTCGGCGATCTCGTTGAAGCTCTTGTTCTCCAATTCGTGCAAAATGAATACCTCTCGTTGCTCCTCAGGTAGCTCGGCCAATGCATTATACATCGTTTCCCAAACTAACTGACGTTCATACAAAGTATCCGGATTGTCACTGTTGTCGGTAGATAAGGTGGCCAAACCGGTAAAATAACCGTCTTCACCCTCATCATCATAAGCAGCCATCACATCCATGGAATCGGTCTTCCTTTTGCGGTACCAGTCGATGATCCTGTTGCGGGTCACGCGGTATAACCATGAAGCCATGTTTTCTATGGTCTCCACCATGGTGTGATTTGAGGCAAGTTGATAAAACACGTCCTGAAGGATGTCGCGTGCATCCTCCTCATTCGCAACCCGGGTGCGAATGAACTGGAGCAACTTTTTACGTTCGCGCTTTACTGCCTCCTCAATAATAACCTGTTGTTGCTGCGTCATGTATCGTCCCAAATGTAAACTCTCGTCCATACTTTCCCAAATGACGAATGCATTATCGTCAATATTGTAAATGTAAACAGCGCTACCTGCCAAATAGTGCGGCAAATAGCGCTGTTAAATATCTAAATAATTGACTATCAGTTATTTATGTGCATTAAGCCATTTTGTGATCTCCTCCCAATAATAAGTACTTGAAGGGTCGCTCGACCAAAGGGCCTTAGAGCCATGAGTGCCTTTGGTTTCGGGGTAATATTGATATAAAACATCATCACCTAAGTGCGACAGTGCTTTGGCAATTGGTGCACCTTCTTTTTCGGTAGATGTGACAAACAGTGGTTTGTCTTTATAATTTTTGAAGATATCTGCAGCTGATTCACCTGAATCAAACTTCAAAATAGGGCTGAAACCAACGGCAGCGCGCACATTTGGATTTTCCATTGCCACTTTAAGGGTCAATGCCGCCGAATAGCTGCTTCCCCAAAGGATAACTTGTTTATGGAAACGCTCTGAAGCGTAATTAACCGCAGCGGAAATGTCAGGCAGTGAGTTGGTATATCCTGTAGGAAGATTTTTCTCCACTGCACGCTTGTTTGTGGCATTGATATGAGATTCCATATCGCCACCTGAACGTTGGTCGATTGCCAGGCATGTGAAACCAAGCGCAACGAGTCTTGGAGCAGTTTCTGCGTATTCGTAGTTATTAAAGCGCGCCTGGTGACAAAGAACAATCACAGGAGCATTGGTATCGGCACAATATACAACTCCGGTTACTTCCAATCCATCGGATGCATTGAAGGTCACGGTATCTACTTGCATACCGGCAACTTGAGCAGCCTGCAAGGTGGGGATAGTAATATCCTCATCATTGCCTTTTTTGCCGTCTTTGCACGCTGAAAACACAAAAGCACCGGTGATTGCGGCAGCAGCGATAATTGAAATTGTTTTTTTCATAGTTTCTTTTGAGTGGAGGCAAAATTAAGTGAATGCAACTTGCCTCCGAAGTAAGTGCATGAGGCGCGTGTAAAAGATTTCCTAATTTTGAGGCACGAATACGCAGAATAAATGCGTTAAGGTCACCGGTTATGAAGTTGAAGTCACTGCGTATTACTTTCATTTTTTCACTGGCACTCGCCTTGGTTGTTTCCGGTTGTCGCCGTGAGATCATTAATACCGATACAACTGCCAAACTTCGCTTTAGTGAGGATACCGTGCATTTTGATACGGTTTTTTCTACAGTAGGCAGCGTAACGCTCAGTTTGATTTTATTCAATGATTTTAATACCACACTTGAAGTAAGCAATATTACGCTTGCAGGTGGTGCATTTTCGCAGTTCAGAATGAATGTGGATGGAGCACCCGGTGATG
>JAIBBA010000082.1 GCA_019694895.1 Chitinophagales bacterium | reverse complement strand
TGAATTCATGATTTTTGCGTTTTAGGGTTCAATGAGATAAACGAATTTATCCATGTAAATCATAACTTCCAAAAGATTAATGTTAATTTTCTCTCATTGTAATACATATTCACGGAAAACCGTTAATGAATTCTCAGGTTCAAATAGAGATTTGAAGAGCCGAAAAATCGAAGGGCTGTGCAAGTATAAAATTCACGATATACCAGCAGCGAGGCAATTTCATGGTTCACGATTTGGTAGTGAGTAGTGGGCCTGCCTCGTCGCAGGTGGGTAGTGAGTAGTGAGACAAATGCGGTGGAATGTGCTTTGCATTTACTCTATGCTACTCTGTGTTCCTCTCCGTGTTCTTTGTGGTTGAATGATCAGTGGATGAGTGGGTCAGTGGGTGAGTTTGGATTCACTCTGTGCCACTTAGTGTTCCTCTTCGTGGCTATTGTGGTTAAATTGGTTTTGAGGGTTGCGATTGTGAAATTGGTATCAGGTATCAAGTAAAAAAAAATTCACGAGTCACGAATCACGAGTCACGTAAACTCACCCACCCGCCTGCTCGGCGAGGCAAGCTCACCCAAGCATCTTCTCTTCAATCTCCTTTCTCCTCTCTCCTAAAAAAAATAGCCCTCCCGAACCACCAGGAGGGCCTGTCTTCACTGACAATCATTAAAACCTAAAACCAAAACTTAACAGAAAATTGTTTATCGATGTATTAATGACAGCTCCGTCATTTACGCCGGAACCATTGTCATACACATATTGAATATCATATTGCTTGATATTGCTATGTGCGAAGGCGAGGTCAATAAAATATGATTTATCTTTTATACCAATACCGGCAGTATAAGTATTTTTCGCAAGGTCTGCACCTTCGGCAGCAATGCCATCATTGAAAGGTGTAGCACTCATGATATATCCTGCGCGAAAACGAAATACATCATACATTAATTCGGCACCGAGACGAATATTGCTAGATGCACCATATTTTGTGTCGATATTCGTGTTTACTGTTGTTTCATAACTCAAGTCGCCGGCATCTAGTGTGCGATTGAAATTGAAGAATGATTCACTGTAATCAACAAATTCATATTCAGCAGAAATAAAGCCGATGTTTTTCAGTGTAACCGCTGCACTACCGATCACGCGCCATGGTGTTACGAGTTCGTAGTTATATTCACCAATTGGAGAATCATATGAATAATCACCTGAATTGAGGTCGCTCGACATGCTTGAATAATAATTATCCGACATACCAAACAAAGTTGGTGTATGCACAGCACCGCCTAATCGCAGATAATCGTTTAAGCGATAGATAAGTCCGAATTTAGCATTGATACCTGTTCCGTAGGTTTCAGTGACATCAACAAGCGAATAAGAATTGAAATCATTGTATTCGTTATTGATATCTTCTTCCTTCCAGGTGTAGCTTTGCACGTAGCGGATATGTGGTATTCCTATGGTTGCTCCGATATACAATCTATTGCCATAATTTCCTGCAAACGAAATATCAAATTCACCCATGCCACCATCAGTCTGCATCACTTTTGTTTGCTGCACATTGCCGTCGGTGATCAATGGATAATATTGTGTTGAATCGGTTCCCAGTGGATTCAATAAATATGTTTCCCAAGCCAAACCGGCTCCAAACGGATCTTTATCGAAAACATCTCCCGGATTTGTGCCTCCGCCGCTATTTAGAAAATCGGCATATGTATTTAACAATGAACTGCCATCATTAAATCCGCTGTAAGTAACAGCATTGTTATAATTCGCAACTTTATTATAAGTAAGTGCAAATGCACCACCTACCCAGCCATCAGTAGCATTTGCTTTTCCATCATTCACATTTGCGAATACAAGTCCGACGTTATTCAATTGAAAATGATAGCGATCATCGGTGGTTGATTGTCCATAATACGTAGCATCAGAATTAATGCTGAGCAATCCCGGTGTGATGGTCAGTTCTGAGCTGCGATATATAGCGAGACCTGCAGGGTTCATGGAGGTAACACTCATGTCGCCACCCAGCGCACCGTATGCATTTCCTGATCCGAGCGATCTTGCTGTTCCACCGAAATCGAGCATGGAATAGCGAAGAGCATCTACATCACTTTGTGCATAGGAACTCACAGACAAAGCAGTAGCTATAACCATTATAATTAGCTTGCGCATGGTTAGTTTATTTTAGAGTTGATTAAAAATGCAGATCAATTACCTCCGGAACGTTTATTCGGAGAACTTCCACCCGGCTTTGAACCTGATGATCCACTGTTGCTGGGGCGACTGCTGCTTCCGCTGTTATATGACGGACGTGAAGAGCTGCTACCGGAATTGCTTTTTGGTGTATCATAGCTTTTTGAAGGCTTAGATGGCGCATCATTTGAGCGTGAAGGCGTATTGTTGCGCGGTTGCTCATATGTTGGCTGCTTTGGCTGCTTCGGTTGTTCGTAGCTAGGTTTAGTTTGTGACGGACGATCGTATGATGGTTGATCAGGACGTTGTGTCTGATTATTATTATAAACCGGCTCACGTGAAGGTGTTTGCTGATATTCAGGACGTGAAGTGGTATTATTTTTCACTCCGTTAGTTACAGTATTATTACCTGTTGTGGTTGGTTTGTTTACACTTGTTCCATAATCACCGCGTGGACCTCTATCTGAAACTACAGGTTGTGGGCGATCAGTTTGCACACTTGCATTTTGCGCATCAGCACTGTAATATTTAATTACGCGAACACCTGCATCAGTGCGAGTTGTTCCTTCAGTGACACCTGTTGATGAGCTATTTAATGCAACGGGTTCATTGATGGCAGCAACAACAGAATGATCAGATAATGTTTTGTCTTTGATTGACGGCAACTCTGCAACACCTGCAACGTTATTATCATTTGCTGCTGCGGCAGTCATGTTCACATCACCTTTATCAACCACCAGTGATCCTTTATCGGTAAGGATATGGTTCATATCAGTAGTACCATTGCCGGCTTTATCATAACCTGCGGAAAGGATGTTTGCAGAAGGATCGCCGGTATTGGTATTTGAACCGGTTCCTGTGTTTACACCGTAGTAATAATCGTCGCTGTTTCCGTAGTAGCCACCATAGTTTCCACTGTAATAGCCATTATCATAATAGCCATCATAGTAACCATTCCAGTAACCGTTGTAATATCCGTTGTTATATCCGTTATAGTATCCGCCATAACCGTAGTAAGGATTATACCATGGATCGTAATAGCCATAATATCCATAAGGGTTGTAGCAATAACCGTAATTATAAGGATAATAAGGATAGTAGCTGCCATAATAAATGCCGCCCCAGCCCCAGCTATAACCTACATTCCAACCATAAGATGGTCCCCAGAAAGGATCATAATAGTATGGAGAATAGCAATGTGAGTGGTAACCAAATCCGTAATACGGAGAATAAAAACGATAAAGACTAGATGTATAATAGTAATCATCATAGTCATAATCGTCGTAATAGTTATTTACGATGTAAGTGTTTCCTTCATCATCATAATACTCATTTGAAGAAGACAGGTCATCGCCACCCATGCGATAGCCGGCATCGTCCTGTGGTTCTGAATAAGCATATTCAGTTTGGGCGGAAGTGCCGGGATAGGTGGAGTAATTAGAACTTGAAGTGGTGGTTTCGGTTTTAATGCTCTCCTCAGTGTAGGTAGGATCACCTGCTGAGTAGTAGATATCGTCAGATGAAGCACCTCTAGATGCTGTCTGTGTGGCGCAGGATGCAGCCATCAATCCGGTGGCGGCCAGCATGATCAGGTAGTTCAGTTTCATAATCGATATTTTAAAAGGTTTATAGAATGCTGCAAAGGGAATCTTTACCTTTGCGAATCATATAAAACATAAATCATACCAAAAATACAATATGGCCGAAAAGATTACAAAAAGAGGTGTTAATTATTCCGAGTGGTATAATGATTTGGTTATCCAAAGTGGCCTGGCAGAGTATGCTGCCGTGAGGGGTTGTATGGTTATAAAGCCCTATGGATGGGCGATTTGGGAGAATATGAAGACCGTTTTGGACACAAAATTTAAGGAAACAGGTCACGTGAATGCCAGTTTTCCACTTTTGATACCGAAAGGCTTCCTTGAACAAGAAGAGGGACATGCTGAAGGTTTTGCCAAAGAATGTGCCGTAGTAACGCATTATCGCCTGAAAACCAATCCCGATAAGAAAGGCAAGCTGATGGTGGACCCTGAAAGCCGCCTGGAAGAGGAACTTATCATCAGGCCTACCTCTGAAACGATCATCTGGAACTGCTATAAAGGCTGGATTCAGAGCTATCGCGACCTGCCTATCCTCATCAACCAATGGGCAAATGTTATGCGTTGGGAAATGAGGACCCGTCTGTTTTTGAGGACTGCCGAGTTTCATTGGCAGGAAGGCCATACAGCTCATGCTACAAGCGAGGAAGCGGTTGAGGAAACCGTGAAAATGCTCAATGTGTATGCTGATTTCATGGAAAACTACATGGCAGTTCCTGTTATCAAGGGTGTGAAAACGGCAAATGAGCGCTTTGCAGGAGCCGTAGATACATATTGTGTAGAAGGCTTGATGCAGGATGGTAAAGCGTTGCAATGTGGTACTTCGCACTTTTTGGGACAAAATTTTGCGAAAGCATTTGATGTGAAATTTTTAACGCGCGAAGGAAAACAGGAATACGCATGGGCCACCAGTTGGGGTGTATCAACGCGTATGATGGGTGCACTCATCATGGCACATAGCGATGATGAAGGTTTAGTGATTCCACCTCGCCTGGCTCCTTTGCATGTGGTGATAGTGCCAATTTATAAAACTGAAGAACAACTCGCCGCTATTACTGCCATCGCCGAAGGCATCATGAAGGAATTAAAAGATCTAAAGATCACCGTGAAATACGATGACAATGATCAGGCAAAGCCGGGATGGAAATTCGCTGAATACGAATTGAAAGGTGTTCCTGTGCGCATAGCCATGGGTGGTCGCGATGTAGAAAATGGTACGGTGGAAATTGCACGTCGCGATACCAAGGAAAAGGTGACAGTGAAGAATGAAAATCTTGGTTTATATATTCAACAATTGTTGGAAGATATTCAACAGAACTTATATAACCGCGCATTGCAATTCCGCACCGCAAGCACGCATGAAGTTGACAGTTGGGATGATTTCAAGAAACAAATCGAAATCGGTGGTTTTGTAAGTGCGCATTGGGACGGCACTTCAGAAACGGAAGAAAAGATCAAGGAAGAAACTAAGGCAACTATTCGTTGTATCCCCCTGGATGCCGTGCAGGAAACCGGAAATTGTGTGTATTCCGGAAAACCAAGCACACAGCGCGTATTATTTGCAAGAGCATATTAATCAATCAACCATATACTTCTAAAGCCCGATAGCATGTATCGGGCTTTTTTGTGTCCGATAATCTGCATTGATTGCCATTGTCGAAAATTAGCTAGAAATATCAAAGTGATAACATTTTAGCGACAACTGCAATAACCCGGCATATAAGTGTTGACTTTTACCGAATAAGTGATTTGCCAAAGGGTAATAACTGAAATATTTGCAGGGGGTAATATGACAGTATTCTCTTATTTTTATAGCCTGCAATAGTTATAACATTGAAAGCAGGGTTCCGACAATTAAAACGCACAAAGCAGTTAGTGGTAAAAGAGCTGTTGTATGCACTATTGTTTGTAGTGTTGACGCAATGGCATTTATCGCTAGTTGGGCAACATCCGTATATCGTTCCTGTAACACCTGCTGATGATTATTTACCGACCAACTCATTTTATGTTTTCAGAGATAACTCTGATGTAATGTGGATAGCCACAAATAGTGGTGTTTATCGTTATGACGGATATGCGTTTACCCATTTCACCAGTGCCGATGGGCTAGGTGATAATGAAATTTTGCGCATTTATCAGGATAAAAAGAATAGAATTTGGTTCCAGCCTATCAATGGAAATCCATCATTTTATTTGAATGGCAGCATTCACAATGCACAAAACGATTCGCTGGTAAAGCAATTGGAATTCAACAAAATGGTTTTGGCCGAATGTGAAGATGACAGAGGTAATTTATATTTGGCAGGAAGGGGTCCGGTAGTGTATAAAATAAATGACCGTGATGAAGTTTCACAGATATCGGTGAGCGGACTTGAGAATTTCATCTGGGTAGCAAAGGACGGCTCGCTCAAGATGATGGATAAAGCTTCCTTTCCAACAAAAATAATTCGGGCAGATACATACGGAAGTATGCATTTGATCAGTAATGAGCAAGACGTATACAGTCTGAAAGATGACAACATTCTTGAAAAGGAGTTTACGTTGCCGCAAGGAAGTGCCGAAATAATATTTATTAAATTCATCAACTATGAAGAAGTATTTATAGGCACGCGCAACGGATTATTCATTTGGAACAGGATTACAAAAGATTACAAATATCTAATGCCGGGCTATTCTGTATCATCGGCAGAAAGAGATTTCGAAGGCAACACCTGGATAAGCACATTACAAAGCGGTGTATACCTGATGCCAAATGTAAATGTCTCCTTTTGGAATAGCGATTACGGTCTTTCTGAAGATAAAATAACGGCATTGGAAGCGGATGCAGACGGTCGATTATGGATAGGTTGTGCCAATAACCATTATGCCATTATGGAAAATGGAAAAATAATTGCAGATAGGAGGTTACCGGAACCGACGCCTATGGATATCATGAATATTCGACATTTTGGTGATAGAACATATGTAGTTGGCAAAGCAGGAATTTTGGGTATGGGCAAAGGATTTAATAAATCATATGGTGTATATGCCAATGACCTCATTTTTTATAATGACATGGTCATGATTGGGCAGGATAATGCTATGCTTTTTACAAGAGATGAGTTTGAAACAAGAATAAAACAATTGGTTTTTAACTACCCTGAGCGAAAAAGAGATTATGAAGTAATCAATGCAAGAACAAATGTATTTTGTCAAATCAACAATGCCATTTGGATAGGCACTTCCAGAGGGCTTTACATTTATGAAAATGGTAAAACCAGCTTTGTAGGCGATCACATTGCTGCGTGTAAAAACCCGATCCGAGACATTCTTTTTGATTCTAGAACCGGATTGCAGTTTGTGGGTACCATGAATGGTTTATTGGTTTTACGCGACGAGCAATTAGTAACCATAATAGATAAAAACTCCGGCTTACCTAATAGCGACTGTAATGCCATATTTCTTGACAAGGAGGGAATAATTTGGGCTGCCTTTGGAAATCAATTAGTTGCCATCACAAAAAACGGTGAAAATTTCACAACTATTAACTATACTAAGGCTTTGCGCCTTGACCCTTCCAGGATCACAGATGTTCATGTAGCACAAGGGAAAGTATTCATTTCTACAGAAAGCGGATTAATTGCCTTTGATCAAAACATAGAGTTGCCAAATCCTGTGCCGCCGAGAATAATAATCAGCTCTTTTCAGGTTAACGGCAAAGAGTCTGAACTTGGGAAAGATGTTAGATTGCATTGGAAACAAAATGACATTACTGTACAATATTCCGGGATGTCATTTACGAGTAAAAACCGCATTACTTACACTTACTATTTAAGTGGTTATGATACAAAATGGCACAACACTACAGATAGAAGCATTCAATTAAAATCCCTTCCTCCGGGAGATTACAAATTCCTTGTAAAGGCTACCAATATTGCAGGAATTTCTAGTCCTGTAAGCACAATATCTTTTTCCATAAACAAACCGGTTTGGGGGGAGGTGTGGTTTATCATTTTAAGTGTTTGTGCACTTGCAGGAATTATTTTAATCGGATGGCGAATGCGTCTTCGTGCAGTAAAACAATCCTTTACAGTGAAGCAGCGTACTATTCAACTGGAAATGGAACATGCAGAAGCGGAGCGGAAAATTGAACAGTTGAATCAACAGGTATTCAGGCAACAAATGAACCCGCATTTTATTTTCAATGCCCTGAATACGATCAAAGGGTATTATGCAGAAAATGATATCAAGAAAGCCAGCGATTATATCTCTAAATTCTCTAAATTATTACGGAATATTCTAGAAAATAATGAGCAGTGGATACCGATTGAGCGAGAAATTAATGCAATAACACTCTATCTCGATCTGGCTGCAATGCGTTATGCATATAAGTTTACTTACAACATCAGCGCGCATCAACCACTACAAGTTATGCGGACCGGCATTCCACCAATGCTGCTTCAACCATTTATTGAGAATGCACTTGTTCACGGTATAGCACCCAAGCAAGGCAGTGGACATATCGCCATTGACTTCAGTGTTTCCGATAATAAATTGATCTGCATTGTGGAAGACGATGGCATTGGAAGAAAGGCATCTGCAACAAGGTCGAGGATCAGTGAACACAATAGCAAGGCAACACAAATTATCAATGATTATTTACAGGCGCTAAACCAACGCGAAAGAGCGGAAGCCTTTATTCTGGATATCGACGATCTGACAGATGAAACAGGTAAAGGCATCGGCACACGCATAAGGTTGAGTATGCCGCTGATCATATTAAACCCATAAACCATACAGTAATGTTAAAAGCAATCATTATCGACGACGAATCGAGAGCGCGCTCAGCCCTAAAACAGGAGATTACACTTAATTGCCCTGATGTACATATTATTGGTGAAGCGGACAGTATCTCCGCCTCAGTGTCGCTGCTGGAAAAGGCAGATCCTGATATTATTTTCCTGGATATACAATTGTCAGATGGCCTTGGATTTACAGTGCTCGAGCAAATAGAAAATGATGACTATGCCATCATATTTACTACAGCATACTCAGAATATGCACTGAAAGCGTTTAAGACCAGTGCCGTAGATTATTTATTAAAGCCCATCGATAGTGAGGAGTTGGTTGCAGCTGTCAACAAGGTGAAAAATGCGAAGGAAGAGAAACATTTACAACAAGTTGCCAATTCTGCCAGGCGCGATTTGAATGCTTTGCAACAAAAGAAAATTATTCTTCATACTACCGAAGGGCTGCATGTGATACCTATTGGAGATATCATCAGATGCAATAGTTATGGCAATTACAGCTTCGTGTTCCTTAAAGATGGCAGTAAAATATTATTAGCAAAAATTCTAAAAGAAATTGAAGAATCACTTCAACATTATGGATTTGAGCGCGTGCATCATTCACATCTTATCAATTTAAACCATGTGAAATCATTCAGAAACAAAGATGGAGGAATGGTCATGATGAGCGACATGAGTGAAGTCCCTGTTTCCATGCGAAAGAAAAGCGCATTTCTGGATGAACTGGAGAAACTAAATAGTTTATAATACAAAAAGCCATTCAGACGAATGGCTTTTTTTCTGCGAAACAAAATGGGGCTCAGGGGTATTAAATGTAACTGTGTGCTTCCTAGTCAGGATAACAGAGTATATATATAATGAACAGGGAAAGCCAAAATTAGTGCTTTCATTGAGTCAGAAGAGCTGTTTTGGATAAGTGAAGGCAAATCCATGATAACCGTTGGGAAGTAATAAAACGGCGCAAAAACTACCGGGAATTCCGTATTTACAATGCATCCGTGCTCTCGAATGTTTACAAATCTTTAACAATTCTTGCTTTTGGCAACAAGTGAGGATATTCATCTGATAAGTGCAAACAATCGAATAATAATTGATTGTTGATATCGCCATTCTTACATGGTGCGAAACTGTTTATTCTATCTGAATAGATAATTTTATACCACACATTTTTTCTATGTTTAATCAATTTCAATTAAAGGGCTTGCTGCTACTATTATTGGTTTGTAGCAGTCTGCTTACAAAAGCTCAACACGATTGTTCATGTGCATCGTATAATAAATCGTTCCGCGATCAATATGAGGCATTATTTTCTATGCGGAAACTGGATAGTGCACGCTTACTGAGCAATACGCTGATAAAACAAAAAGGGTGCTGCGAAGCTGCAGGAAACATACTTGTAGCCAATACTTTTTTGATAGATAAACAATTTGACAGCATTGGTAAGTTTGTTGACAGAGCAGAAAAACTAATCGGCAACAATTATGACACCCTTGTTTCTCCTGAAATACTTCGTTTACGAGGGGCTGTAGCAGCAGGTAAGGCCGATTTGGATAAAGCTGCAAGCTATTATGCAGAAGGTATTGAACAGTCGAAAAAACATCAGAATCTTAAATATGCTGCTCGATTTTGCAATGAATTGAGCCATACTTATGGCAGTATGAACAAACCGGAACCTTCATTAAAGTTTTTAAAGGAAGGTGCTGCCATCGCAGAGCAAATAAAAGACGACAAATTATGTGCGATGCTTTATGCAAATATCCTGGCAACTTATGGTATGTTTCATGAGAACACACATAACAAGGCATATCTGGATTCCATGGAAATGTATGCACCAATTTCCATCAAATATGCACAACTATCCAAAGATCCCTATTACATCGTTCGCGGGTATACATCATTAGGTGGCATTGCCATCGAAAAAGGAGATTATAAAACCGCGTTAGCATATAATGATACCGTTATGGCCATGTTGCCTCCTGCGGGTGCCGAACAATTGCAGATATCGGCACAATATCGAAGAGGTCAGTGTTTATTGCAGCTGGGACGTGTTGAAGAAGCCTTGGCAAGCTTACATGCAGCGCTGGGCAACGCTAAGAAATTTAAGAGTCAAGGCATAGTGAGTCTTATCAATCAACAATTGTACTTTACCTATCGAGACCTGGGGAAGTCAGATTCGGCATTGTATTACTATGAGCAGCATGTAGCAGTTCGAGATAGTTTGGTAAATATTGAAAACACCTCTGCATTGACCGAGTTAGAACAAAAGTATGATAAAGTTCAAAACGAAAAAAAGATCAGTGAACTCAGCAAGGAAAAACAAATCAGCACTTTGCAGATAAGGATACTAGCTGCCGGCATCCTTGTGACATTGCTTGTAAGTCTTTCAATATTCCTGTATTACCGTCAAAAAACATTAAACAATAAAAAACTGATTCTTGAAACAGAGCAACGACTCAATCGCGCGCGCATGAATCCGCATTTCTTTTTTAATGCACTTGCGTCATTACAGGGATTTGCATTGCGTGAAAATGATGGAAAGGCATTGGCGAGTAACTTATCGAAGTTCAGTCATATCATGCGTGAAACATTGGAATCAACCTACAAAGATTATGTTACCATTCAGCAGGAAATCGATTTTCTTTATGAATATCTCACATTGCAGCAAATCAGGTTCCCTCAGGCATTCAAATTCGTCATGTCGGCAGATGCATTATCGGAACCCGACAGTTTACTGATTCCAAGTATGATTATTCAACCGTTTGTAGAAAATTCAATAGAGCATGGATTCAGGGGAATTGATTATGTTGGTGAAATAACCATATTGTTTGATGAAGACGGGGATAACATTGTTGTTTCCATTCTTGACAATGGGAAAGGCCTTGCCGGAGAAAAGGAAATTACGAATGAACATATTTCCAGAGCCAGTCAGATTATCAGAGACAGGATTTACTTGCTCAATCTCAAGTTAAAAACTAATGCAAGTTTCCAAATTGCCAATCAACGCGATGGCAAAGGTGTGCAGGTTGTAATACGATTACCAAAAATTACTGAAGATGAAAGTCTTAATAATTGATAATGAAACACCGATTAGAGTAGCATTACATGAAATGTTACTAGCTTATTGTCCTGAAATCACGCATATCAAGGAAGCATCAGATATCAAAACCGGCATTGATACCATAGGTTGGTTTAATCCTGATATATTATTTCTGGATGTAGAATTGGATGAAGGCACCGGTTTTGATTTATTAAGTCAACTCCCGGCATATACCTTCCAATTAATTTTCATAACAGCTCATGATAAGTATGCCATCAATGCATTCCGGTTCAGTGCAATGGATTTTTTACTAAAACCGATAGATCCGGATGACTTGATGCATAGTGTAGGAAGAGCAATCAAGAATATTCAGAGCGACCCGAGTAAGCAAATGGCTTTTTTATTAGAACAAGTGAAATCAAAACACGAGCCTCCCAAAAAAATCATCTTAAAGGATATGCACAAAACTTATTATGTGCGTATTGAAGAAATTTTGTTTTTAGAGGCGGAAGGCATTTATACCAAGTTCAACCTTATGGGTAATCAGCAGATCATGGTTTCAAAAAATCTGAAGGAATATGAAAGCATGCTCGAGCCGCTTGGTTTCGTCAGAACGCATCATTCCTTTCTGGTAAATCCCGAAAAGATAAAAATGTTTGATAAATCGGAAGGAGGTATGCTGGTATTGGAGGATGGCAATCAAATTCCTGTTTCCCAACGCAAACGCGATCTGGTGCTTAAGGCCCTGGAACACTAAATTAAAGGGTAATTTGTATAGTTCGACGAAATACGCTTTCGTAAAAAGGAAATGCTGTATCTTCACTTACAAAGAAATCGTATGTACTATACTTATCAAATCACTATTAACAAACCTGTTGACGAGGTTGTTCGTTTATTCGATAATCCTGATAATCTGTATAAGTGGATGAGTGGGTTACAATCTTTTGAACTGATAAGTGGAACTGCCGGTGAGCCCGGTGCCAAATCGAAATTGGTTTTTCTAAATGGCAAGCGCCGCATGGAAATGATAGAAACTATCACGGTGCGCGATCTTCCGGCTGAATTTTCAGGCACTTATGAAGCTCAGGGCGTTGTAAATATCA
>JAIBBA010000211.1 GCA_019694895.1 Chitinophagales bacterium | reverse complement strand
GTTACATAAACAGATGATGCGTCGATAGATTCACCGTCGACTGTAGCGGTAAATCGCAAACCATAAATTGCATCAACAGGCGTAGCTACATCACCCAACATAATTGGTATTGCATTTTCACCAATTACAATTGGATCAACGGGAGCATAATATAACGGCACATCACCTTCGCTCATGCGCATGGTATTTACCTCATGATCAAATCCATAATTTATATCAACGGCATCTTCATCTGTTGCATCAATAATTCCATCGCCATTGCAATCGGTATATTTATGATTAATACCACCCGGTAAAGCTGTTGCCCACGCTTCTGCCTGATGTGCAGTCCACGAAATATCAATAGCATCTCGAGCAGCTCCGGTATTTCCAAATCCAAGTCCAATAGACAAAAGATCATCCATATCTACCAATCCGGAATTATCTGCATCACCCGGCCACACACAATTAAATATACATGCAGGCATTGCATCAGCAGCGCCGGTGCCTATCACGAGATTGTATGCCGGAACTCCAATTGTCCATGCAGAACCGCCAATCACATAAGCATCGTCAATTGCCGGAGTGCCCGCCAGTGCTGCGATACACTCGAAAGTATTATAAGGTGCATAGTTGATGGTATGTGTTGCTGTTTCGGTAAGCCACATGTCTAATGTTGCCACTTCTACATAATCGCCAACAGCAGGATCGAAATAAGTTCCACTTTGTTGATAGCGTATCCATTTATATCCACCTTCTGTTGTTTGGGTGATGGCGCCACCGGTTGCTTGTGATAATGTTGGTGTAAACGAAAGTGTTGAACTCCACAAAAATCCACCCTGCACAAGTGTGATCATTGGTGAATAAAGATCAAAGAAAGCACCGGTATTTTTTGTTCCTGTGATGATATAATCACCATCGGCATTTTGAATTACACTATTTGCATAATAATTGGGAGCACCATTTGAAATACCAAATCGTCCGGCAAGTTCGAAATCGGAATTAATACCAAAAATATAATCGGTTGTATCGGCACCTGTTGCCATAAAATCTGCAATCACGATCAGATCGCCACTGTTATTGGTGATCATATCTACTGTATTGGCAGTGATGACAGTACCAATTCCTGCAGGAAGTATGTCGAGATAATTCAATGTAGTGGTACTGATTGCGGCACCTGTTGCAGGGTCGACTTCAATACGCGTAAGAAATTTATATACATCATCGGAAAATACGTAAGCAATATTTCCTGAAGGCAATTCATATGCATAACATTGCGATGCTGAATTTTCAGGAAGTAAATCTGTTACCGATGCCGAATTCCACATTTCATTTCCATCGGCATCTGTGCGCACAAAATATGGGCGATAATCCGGTGCTGTCATTCCACTCAACAGAAATCCATCATCGGATGTACGCGACATGCGCATACCCATTTCAAGCGTACCCGGTTTATCATAAGTTTGTTCCCATACCACGCTGCCGTCTGATGCGATAGATGCAAGGGTGAAAGCGCCTTCATTGATATCGATCAAGCCGATATCACCAAACACAAAGGTCTCGTCATCTGCACCAACCAAAAGATCTTTGGCATTGGCAGCAGGCCAGGTATCGGTACCCTGACTGGCATAACTCCAAGGCACCTGGGCAGTAAGCGAGAGTGCTGAAATTGCGAATAGTAGAAAAAGAAGGCGCTTCATGATGTTATAAATTTAATGTTTATGGAAATCATTGCAACAAAGAACGATACAGTTCCGGGTAAAAACAATTACTTTTAACCATGTTTTATAGCCAAAATGCTCATATCAAATATAGGTAAAACATTGTTTTTCAAGTCTTTATGTTTAATATAACGCCAATTTTATAGCCATGGCGCAACCGAAACTTATTACCATTTACGGTGCACTTTCCGAGCGGGAACGGGAGCGTTTTGGCGAATTTGTGCGCAGTCCTTTTCATAACAAGCGCAGTAAGCTGATAAACCTTGTTGCTCATCTGGAGGTGATGTTTGCCGGCGAGGAGCCTAAAATTTGGGATAAACATGAAGCTTACCAATGTGTTTTCGAGGCAGACACCCCCGGCAAAAAAAGACCTGCTTTCGATGAGCTGCAACTAAATAATGTAGTGAGCGACCTTTTTAGGTTGATGGAAGATTTTCTGGCATGGCAGCAATTCAGTCGGCAACCCGAATGGCGCGATGTGATGATGGTGGAACATTTATTATCGTCTTCGATGCTTGAGCAAGCCGATAAGGTGATCAGAAAAAAAGCCTCCAATGAAATGAGTGACGCCTATGCACAATATCGTTTCAATCAATTGGCCGATCAACATTTTTTTCAACGGTCGCGAAAAGGCGATAACCGCTATTTGATACAAGGCCAGCAATCACTTGAAATATATTTTCTGGCAAATCAATTACGCATTTGGTGTGAATTAATTAATCGCGCTAATGTATTATCACTTGCCTACGACAAACAACAGTTTGCTGATTTCGAACAATACTTACTTTTAAGTTTACCGAAATACGGCAATCAACCAACTATCAGCATTTATTGGCCCATACTCACATGGCTGCGCGATCAGGAAAATGACACCTGGTTTATAGGATTTAAGGAAAAACTATTTCAGCATATTCAAGAATTCCCTGAACAGGAAGGAAAAGACATCATTGCCTATGTTCAAAACTACTGCGTAAAACGTATCAATGAAGGTAAAAATGCATTTCTTCGCGAATGGTATGAGATAGCACAATACATGTTACCGCTCAGGTTGCTGCATGAAGGACAATGGATCTCCCAATGGACTTATAAAAACATCGTTACAGCCGGAGTGCGACTAAAGGAATTCGCATGGACAGAACAATTCGCTCACGATTATTATACTGCATTAAGTCAGGAGGAGCGTGATAATGCTTATCAATATAATCTTGCCGTTATCTATTACGAAAAGCACGATATCGACCGCGCCATGCAATTACTCAACCGAGTACATTTCAGCGATCCGAATTATTATCTGGATGCCAAAACCATACTTTTAAAAATTTACTACGAACACAATGCATTTGAAGCGCTGATATCTCTTCGCGACACAGTGAAAATATATTTATTACGAGAAAAATTGCTCAGTCGCAGTCAGCAAATGCTATATAAAAACCTCTTTTCCTTAACACTCAAATTATATAAACTGCGGTTAGAAAAAGAATCTACAGATCCTGAAAAGTGGCGCAAGCAATTTGAAGTGCTGAAAAAGGGAATCAGTGAAAATAATTTAGTTGCGAATAAGGGATGGTTGATGGGGAAAATGGAGGAAGTTAATTAGCCAATTAGCAAATTAGCTGATTAGCAAATGGAAATGCAATGGTGAGTGGGTGAGTGTTTCGTGAATCGTGACTCGTGACTCGAGAGTCGTGAATAGTGAATGGTTAGTGGTGACTGATCCACTGACTCCGCTAACTCCACAAACTCCGCGATTGAACAAGGGTGAATCGTGAGTCGTGAATGGTGAGTGGTGACTGATCCACTGACTCCGCTAACTCCGCAAACTCCGCGATTGAACAAGGGTGAATCGTGAGTCGTGAATGGTGATTGGTGTGTAAGGTAAATGCATATTTGCATCATATATCCGATGCTAAAGTGCGCCCAAACTCACCACTTACCGCTCACAATTCGGTAGTGGGTAGTGAGTAGTGAGATAAATGCGGTGGAATGTGCCGGGAATTTACTCTGTGCACCTCTGTGTTCATCTCCGTGGTCTCTGTGGTTAAATGGGTTTTTGAGGATTGTGATAGTATTCGGAATTTAGTATCAAGTATCAAGTATCA